>JAUYEB010000046.1 GCA_030691555.1 Candidatus Bathyarchaeota archaeon | reverse complement strand
AGTGGGATGCCGAGGTCGTGGTTGAGCCTCGCGACGGCGTTGACAGCCTCGTAGGCTGCCTCCCTCGCGCCCATCTCGCTCACGTCCTCGCCGAGCGCCTCGGCGACCTGCGCCAGCCTCTCGGGTATGGCGAGTACGTTGTACTCCATGACGAAGGGCAGGGCGAGGGCGCAGCTGAAGCCGTGTGGTAGCTGCTTCATGACGGCGAAGCCGTAGGCTGCGGCGTGTCCCCCGCACGTGCTCGAGTTGGCGATGGAGAGCCCCCCTAGCATGCTCGCCATGCTCATGTTGGCGCGTGCCTCCAGGTTGCCTCCCTGCGAGTAGGCGAGGCGCAGGTTGTCGGAGATGAGCCTCATGGACTGTAGGGCGACGGCGTCGGCGAATGTGTTGTTCTTCAGCGACATGTACGCCTCGATGGCGTGGCTTAGGGCGTCGAGGCCCGTGTTCGCGGTCACCTTCTGTGGCAGGCTCACGGTTAGCGCGGGGTCGACGATGGCGGTGTCGGGCATCGCGTAGGGGTGGGTGACGCCGGTCTTCATCTTGTTGTGTGTCACCACGAGGGTCGCGGTGGCCTCGCTACCCGTCCCGCTCGTCGTTGGGATAGCGATTATGGGTACGCCCCTCTTCGCCAGGGGTGTACCCCCGACGTAGTCCTTGAAGGCCCCGGGGTTCGTCCTCATAAGCGCGGCCACCTTCGCCATGTCGAGGCTGCTGCCCCCGCCGACGCCGACCACCGACTCGTACTCCTTCTTGCGCGCGTACTCCGTCAGGGCCTCGGCGACGGGCATAGTCGGCTCTGGCTCCACCTTGTCCCAGACGTCGACCTCGAACCCCTCCGCCTTGAGGGGCGCGAGCACCTTGTCCACTATCTTGAGCTTGAGCACGGTCTCGTCCGTGACCACGAGTATCTTCTTGCCCCCGAGCTGTTTCGCCTCCTCGGCGACCTTGTCGACGGCGCCTACCCCGAAGAGGGTCTTGCGGGGGGCTAGAAGGGTTCTTATGACTCCCACATCCGGCATGGCTTTCTCAGGTCTGTAGCGGGTCGCGGGGTTATTTCTCATTTACTAGGCGACTCGGCCCTTCGAAAACGGTAATAACCCGGGCGCATCCCTCGATCAGTTGAGAAGTGATCTGATTGTCAGAGAAAGTCGAGTCGCTTAAGGCGCTAGCCAACCTAGCCTTCGGGAGGTTCGACGCAACCATGAAGGACCTCAAGGAGCCGGAGATCGACTGGAAGCCGGTCGAGGAGGCGAACAGCATGAGGTGGATACTGAGCCACCTCTCCCAGCAGTGGAACGTGGGGTTCCAGAGGACCTTCAGGGGCGACAACAACTACAAGCCCGCGGGGTGGCCCGACGACTACGTCGGGGGCAAGTCGATCACCTACGCGAAGCTTGTGGCCGACCTGGCGAAGGGGAGGGCGGGCGTCATCGAGGGGCTGGGAAAGCTCACGGCAGCTGATCTGGCCGTGGAGGTCCAGTCCCCCAGCGGGATGGTGAAGCGCTTCGACAGGCTGTTGAGGCAGCTCTCCGAGATCGTCCACCACGAGGGGCAGATCGCCTACATCCGCGGCGCGATCACGCGGAGGAGGCAGAAGGACGCAGGCTTCCTCGCCTAGCCATTTTATTAGAACTTTACCTCGGTGGACTTCTTCCCCGTCAGCTCCTCGACGGCGATCCAGCCGATGGTCGTCCGCCCGATCTCGGCGTCCTTCCCTATGCGGGCTAGGTGTGGGTCGACCTCGCCGGTGGGTGAGGGCTTCTCCTGGCGGGCGAAGAGGTAGTTCATGATCCGCCTCTTCTCCTCGATGCCCGTGGCGAGGTGGACGGTGCCCTCGAACATGGCGGTGACGTATAGGTGGTTGCACTTCCCCTCGACGTAGCCGTGGTCGATGATGGCCTGCCCCCAGACGCGCGGGTTGGCCCTCATGTAGTCGATCTTCTTCCCCTCTGAGGCGCAGTGGAAGTAGAGGCGCCTCCCGTCGGGGTCGTATGCGTGGCTGAGGCTGACGAGGTAGGGGACGTTGTCCTTGCACATGGCGACGGTGACGTACCGCGTCTCCTTGAGGACCCTCTCCAGCTTCGCGGGGTCGGTTACCGCCCTGTCCATGCGTCTCATGTGGTACTTCATGGTGTTTCGCTGTATGTGGGTTCTAGGTGTGATAAAAGGGGGCGGGTGCGCGCGGAGACCCATGGGAGGTTAACGCATTACACCTAAAATGCCCATCTTGGGAGAATGATATCCCGGACGACGCCGGTTTCGTGCCTCCTTCGAGGATTGAGGCTACCCGCTAGGCCCCCCTCGTTTGAGGGGGAACTCGATGGTGAAGGTCGTGCCCTCGCCGGCCTTCGAGTCGAAGCCTATCCTTCCCCCCAGCGTCTCCACGGCCCTCCTAGCGTACTCCAGCCCCAGCCCCATCCCCCCGGGCTTGGTCGAGTAGAGAGGAGAGAAGATCTTCTCCTTCGCCTCGTCGGGTATGCCGACCCCAGTGTCGATGATCCTTATCAGGACCATCTCCTTCTCCACCTCGACCCGCACATTCAGCCCCCCTCCCGAGGGCATCGCCTCCAGGGCGTTCTCCAGGAGGTTGTTCAGGACCCTGACCATGAGGTCCGGATCTAATCGCAGCGGCTTCACGTCATCGCTGAACGAGGTGCTAAGGGCCA
>JAUYEB010000031.1 GCA_030691555.1 Candidatus Bathyarchaeota archaeon | reverse complement strand
TCGCGACCGCATACGTACCTAGTGAGGCGTTCCACCCCTATGCCGAAACCGGCCGACGGCGTCGTCCCCTCCCTGAGCATCTCGAGGTACCACCCGTATGTCTCCGGAACCTCTCCCGTAGATAGCATCCTGGCGACGACCCTCTCGTACTTGTACTCCCTCTCACCACCGCTGACGGCCTCACCATAGCCTTCTGGGTAGAATAGGTCGAAGTCGCGGAGGATTCCCGGGCATTCCTCGTCCTCCCTGTCGTAGAAGCCCCTCGCCGTCTTCGGGTAGTCGATGAGCCAGAAGAAGTCCCCGAAGCTCCTGCTCAGCTCGGCTTCGGCGTTCCATGGGATCTCCTCGCCCTGCTTCACCTCGAAGCCCTTCCCCCTCAGGAGCTCGACGGCGTCGCGGCAGGTAATCTTCTTAAAGGGGAGCTTCGGCGTCTTCAATTCTCTACCGAGGACATCGAGCTCGTCTGAGCAGTTCGCCTTCACCCTCTTCACCACGTACGTGACCATCCCCTCCCCAATTTCCATGACGTCGAAGTAGCTTGCCCTTGCGACCTCGAGGTCGAGCTGCCTGAACTCGGAGAGGTGGCGACCAGTCTCTATGGTCTCTATGGGCTCGAGCCTGATGTTGGGGCTGAGGGCGAAGATCCTGTCGAAGCTGTTCACCGCCATCTGCTTGTAGAGGATCATGCTGCTCATCACCTTGAACTGGGTGCCGTAGTAGTCGAAGCTGACCTGGCTGGCGCCCCTGATTCCTGGGTCGGTGGCGGGGCCGATGATGGGGGCGAGGATCTCGATGAACCCTATGCCTCGTAGATGGTCCCTGAGGGCTGAGAGGATCTCATCCTGCACCCTCATCACCGCCCTCATCTCAGGCCTCTTGATGTCCCTGTACCTTGCCTGTAGCTGAGCCTGTACCTGAGCCTTCCTCTGTGCCCTGTCCATTCATTACACCGGCAATAAAGAATACGAGCGAACGGCCTGTGATATAAAATTATTCCAAGAAATAATGTATTATTTACGAAATAACACTTAAATAGTGTCGCATCATCGTATATTTTCTAATGTCAACTGTCAGTCTCGACGTGAAGGACCGCGAGATCCTCCGGATGTTGATGGACGACGCTAAGGTCTCGGCGAAGGACATCGGTCTCAAGATAGAGTCACCTGTCACAACCGTCTACAGCCGGATCAAGAGGCTGGAGGACGCCGGCGTGATAAGGGGCTACAAGCCAATACTAGACGCCGCCAAGCTGGGGAGGCCCACGACCGCCTTCATCTTCGCAAGCTTCACCTACAGGCCGCCGGGTGTGGACAAGGATCTTGATCAGAGGGAGATCGCTAGGAGGGTTGCGAGGTTCCCGGAGGTGCAGGAGGTGCACATCATCACGGGGGACTGGGACTTCCTCATCAAGGTGAAGGAGAGTGACGTCTTCGCCGTCGGTAACTTCGTCGTCGACAAGCTACGCACCGTGCAGGGCATTTCAAAGACCCTGACCTGTATGGTCTTCGACGCGGTGAAGGAGACGATGGACATAGCCCTGCCGCCCTAATCCTCTTATCCCTTACCGATGGAGGCCTTCCCTTACCATGTAGCCTGCGAGGGTGCATAGGGCGGTGTGGATGAACACCGTGACTCCCCTAAACTGGATCATGGTCAACTACGGCGGCAGTCCCGCCACCAGACCCCTCGAGGTCACGCACCCTCTCCATGATGAGGAGCAAACGCTAGTCGTCAAACTTCGCTAGCTTAGGGCCTAGCACAATTGGAGATGCTATAGAAGCCCAGTGCCTTCACTATGATTCCGGCAGGGCAAGCAAGCCGACCCCCGCGCAGATATCCCAAGCGCTATATTGGGCCCATTGACCGCAACGGGCACACGGAGCGTTCCAGACGAGTCCTGTTGATACCGAATTCATGGCGAAGAACAGGAGAAGTAGTGGCAGAAGAACAGGAGAAGTGGTTGGGCAGAGGGTAAGGAACCGTGGATGGGTGATCTGCCAGGTGGTGGGGGTGAACTGGCAGACAGTGAGAGTGGACTGGCTGAGGCCGTTACGCTTCTGGCAGTAAGGGCATGAGTAACAGGGAGAGATGCTGAAAAGGGACATAAATGCCAGTCTTGACGAACTACCACAGATACTGTCAATGGAAAAAACGGAGCTGGGATTGATCAGGGGACCGATCAGCAAAGCCGCGAAGAAGGCGGCTGAGAAGCTCAAAGCAGAGGAAAAGGGCGAAGGGGGGCCCCATGAGGAGGAAGGAAAAGGCCTTCGGAATCTCCCTGCTCATCCCGTTCACTCTGTTCGTTCGTTCGGCCCGTTCGCTTACACTATCACATTAGCCACATATAGGCATGGAGTTGGCAGATGAACAAGCCTCTGGGTGAGGAGAAAACACGGCCCGCTGAACTCATCCTCGCCGGGTGGATCAGGCGGGAGGGGCCCCTCCCTCGATGGTTCATCCGCTCCCTCCTTTGACTCCGTCCGATAGGAAGGGAGATATATGGCTTACAGAGGCATGATTCGACGGGTTGGACGGGGCTTTACCCTGGCGTGTTTAGGCTCCCCCTCTCTCTTTGATGAGCTTCATCAGTTTGTGGCAGTACCTGCACCTCACCGTTCGGCCCGTGTCCTGCTCATCGTAGTCGAACTGCATCCCACACCCAGGGCAACTGCCGTAGTAGAGTCTGTCGTCGGGTGCCTTCCTGAATATCTCGACCTCGGACACTTCTTCAGCCTCTAGAGGCTCGTCCTCTTTTTCCTCGGCTTCCTCGGATAGGCTATTGATTAGGCTACCGAGGTTCTCGTCTAGGGCCTCCCAAAGGGGGTTCTCGTAGACGGCGCTCAGGCTCTCCTTCGCCTTTTTCTCCTTCTCACCGAACCTCTCCAATGCATCCTTGCCATAGTACCTCTCTATCGCGTCCCGGCATATCCTCTCCCCCGCCTCCAGCGTCTCGTCGTTCTTGAAGAGGGCGTTGCTCTCACACTTTCGCCTCCCATACTTCCGAACGTAATCCGGGTCCTTGGCCTCCCTCCCCGAGCCGGTCTTGAGGTTCTCGATCCAGGTGAGCCCGTACCGGTCGATGTCCTCCTTGTTCAGGCCGA
>JAUYEB010000089.1 GCA_030691555.1 Candidatus Bathyarchaeota archaeon | reverse complement strand
GTGCCGTAGTAGAGGTAGACGTGTCCCATGGCGGTCACCCGCAGGCCTCGCAGCCCTTTATCGGGCGCCCACCCGAGTACTCCGCGTCCGCTGAGGCGACCCCCTCCTCCCCCCTCGACTCGACGCCGAGGTTGAGCACCTGCTCGCCTTTGCTGCCGTAGCGGTAGACGGTGACGCCCTTGCAGCCGAGGCTGTGGGCGAGGCGGTAGACCTTGTCGACGTCGCTGAGGCTGGCGTCCTCGGGGAGGTTGACGGTCTTGGAGACGGCGTTCTCGGTGTGGTTCTGGAAGGCTGCCTGCATCCTGACGTGCCACTCGGGGGCCATGTCGTGGGCGGTGACGAATATCCTGCGCACGTCCTCGGGGACGCCCTCCACGTCCCTTATGGTGCCGTGGCTGACGATCCTCTCCAGCGTCTCGCCGCCGTAGAAGCCGCGCTCCTTCGCCATGGTCTCGAAGGTGGGGTGGAGCTCGAAGAGGCGGGCGCCGTCGAGGACGTGGCGCATGAAGGCGACGGCGAAGAGGGGCTCGATGCCGCTGCTGCAGCCGGCTATGATGCTGATGGTGCCCGTGGGGGCGACTGTTGTGACGGTGGCGTTGCGGCGCGCCTTGTACTTGCCCTTCCAGATGCTCTTCTCGAAGTTGGGGAAGGAGCCCCTCTCAAGTCCGAGCTGCTCCGACGCCTTCGAGGCCTCCTCCTCCAGGAACTTGGCTATCTCCTCCCCGATCTCGGTGGCCCTCTCCGAGTCGTAGGGGACGCCCTTGAGTATGAGGAGGTCTGCGAAGCCCATGACGCCGAGGCCTATCTTCCTGTTGGCGTGGGTGATCTCCTCCGTCTCCCTGAGGGGGTAGGGGTTGACGTCTATGACGTCGTCGAGGAACCTGATGGCCATGCGGGTGGTCCTGCGTAGCTTCTCCCAGTCCACCGAGGCATCTGCCTTGAGCATCTTGGCGAGGTTTATGCTGCCGAGGTTGCAGGACTCGTAGGGGAGGAGAGGTAGTTCCCCGCAGGGATTGGTCGACGCCATGGGGCCGAGGGTGGGGGTTGGGTTGTGCCTGTTGACCTCGTCTATGAAGACGATGCCGGGGTCGCCGCTCCTCCATGCGTTGTCGATTATCCTGTCCCAGACGTATCGGGCGCTGAGGCGCTTCACGGGCTTCTTGGTGCGGGGGTTGACTAGGTCGTAGTCCTGGTTCTTCTCGACGGCGTCCATGAAGGCGTCGGTGGCGGTGACGCTTATGTTGAAGTTTGTGAGGACGCCGGGGCGGGTCTTGGCGGTTATGAACTCAATGACGTCGGGGTGGTCGACGCGGAGGATCGCCATCATGGCGCCCCTGCGCCTGCCGCCGGCCTTTATGACCTCGGTGGCGGCGTCGAATATCCTCATGAAGCTGACGGGGCCGGATGCGACGCCCATCGTCGTCTTTACGACGTCGCCGGCGGGGCGGAGCCTGCTGAAGTCGAAGCCGACGCCCCCGCCCGTCTGCTCTATTAGTGCCATGTTCTTCAGGGATGTGAAGATGCCCTCGAGGCTGTCCTCGACGGGGAGGACGTAGCAGGCGCTTAGGGCGAAGCCGGTCTTGGTGCCCGCGTTGAAGAGGGTTGGGCTGTTGGGGAGGAACTCTAGCCTGCTCATGGCGGTGTAGAACTCCTTAGCCGACGCCTCGGGGTCGCCCCCGTATGCCTTGTCGGCGGAGGCGACGGCCTTGGCGACCCTCCAGAACATCCCCGTCGGCGTCTCGGCGAGGTTACCCTTCTCGTCCTTGAGGAGGTACCTCTTCTCCAGCACCTCGATGGCGTTGACGGTGAGCTTGGGCTCGTCGGCTATGCCGAGCTCCCCCCTGAGGGCCCTGATCTCGGCCTTCTTCTCCCTGTAGGACTGGTATTCGGAGGCGACTCGGCCGTGGCCCGTCTCGCGTAGGGTCTCGACGACGACGTCCTGTATAGCCTCGACGCCGGGGGTCTGGCCCGCGTAGAGCTTCTCCAGCCTCTCGACGGCCCTGTCGGACACCGTCTTGGCCGTGTCGGTGTCCTTGCCCTCGACGGCGTATAGGGCCTTGTAGATGGCGTTCGTTATCTTCCCCTGGTCGAAGTCTACTACCCTGCCGTCCCTCTTCCTGACCTTCTCCACCGCGCCGGGCATCTCGTTTTCCTCGAAATATCGTCGATCATGGCTGTATTAGAATACAGATGTTGCTTCAGGGGTGGGTGAAGGGAGGGCTACGGCTTGGAGTAGAGGTCGAGGGGTGTCTGCCCCGTCATCTTGGACTCCTTTATGAGGAAGTCGCGTAGTTCGCCCTCGTCCTTGAAGATGCGTGTGCTGTACCACTCGAAGAATGGGCTGGGCTCGTAGGGGTAGTAGACGTAGACGAGTTTTGCGAGGCTCTTGGCGTAGACCATCTCGCACATGACGCCGGCGCTTATGCTCTGGCGGGGGTGGTAGACGACGACGAGGTGGCTGTTCTCTATTATCTTGTAGTCGCTGTCTATTATCTGGAAGCGCAGGTTCTTTATGGCGGGCTCGACCTCGGCGGCGTCGAGGGTGACCTCCTTGGGGCCGTCGCGGTACTGGATGCGTACGGGTATCCTGCCGGGGCGGGGCTCCCCGAGGTCTATGGCGGCGTTCAGCGCGTCGCGCCAGCACTCGACAATCTCCCAGTCCTTGATCATGGACGGGTCGTAGACGATGTAGTAGTCCTTTAGGGCGGAGGCGAACTTGGTGAACCTCCTGAAGGAGTCCTCGTCCTCGCCGGTTATGGGGTGGCTTAGGTAGAACTTCTCCTTGCGGGGGTTGTAGATGATGTCGCGTAGGAAGTCTGGGCCGTTCTCGTAGGCGACTATCTGGACCTCCTTGCGGGGGGTGAAGCCTCGTGCCTGCTCGTAGACGTCGGCCATCTCCTCGCGGCGCCAGTTGGCGATCTCGCCGAGTGTGTAGCGGTGGTCTGTCCACTGTGGGTCGGCTGCTAGGCGTTCCCTGACTCTGATGATGTCGTCGAATATGATTATGAAGAGGTCCGGGTCTAGGCGCTCTACGTCGCCGTGGTCTAG
>JAUYEB010000085.1 GCA_030691555.1 Candidatus Bathyarchaeota archaeon | reverse complement strand
CCGAAGGGGATACTCCTCTACGGCCCAGCCGGCACGGGCAAGACCCTCATCGCGAAGGCCGTCGCCACGGAGAGCGGCGTCAACTTCATCAGCATAAAGGGCCCCGAGCTCCTCAGCAAGTGGGTCGGCGAGTCGGAGAAGGGCGTAAGGGAGATATTCAGGAAGGCGCGCACCGCGGCCCCCTGCATAATCTTCTTCGACGAGGTAGACGCCATGGCCCCCGGGAGGGGCAGCAGCCTCGGCGACTCCGGCGTCACCGAGAGGATGGTCAGCCAGATACTCACCGAACTCGACGGGCTACAGGAGCTGAAGGACGTCACCGTGCTGGGGGCCACCAACCGCCCCGACATGGTCGACCCCGCCCTCCTCCGCCCCGGACGCTTCGACAGGCTCCTGTACATCCCAGCACCGGACCTGGACGCGCGGAAGGCGATCCTCCGTATCCACACGAAGGGCATGCCCCTGGCAGACGACGTTAACATAGACAAGCTCGCGGAGCAGACCGAGACCTACACCGGCGCAGAGATAGCTTCCATCTGCAGCGCGGCGAGCCTCGCCGCCATAAACGACCACCTCGCGGCCCATCCGAACGAGGACGAGGCCAAGAAGCACAAGGGGGAGCTCAAGGTACACGAGCGCCACTTCGAGGCCGCCTTCGAGAAGGTGAAGCCGACTAGCCTACAGTCGGTCATGTTCGGGAAGGCTCCGCCTCCCTCCACCATGAAGATCGCGTAAACCCCCTCTCCTTTTTCTCAGGGATAGGTTAATAGGCGGAGCTACAGGCGAGATTAGACGGGTGCCTGTTATGCCCATACGCCAGCCCATCGTCTGCATGCTCGGCCACGTCGATACCGGCAAGACGAGCCTCCTAGACAAGATCAGGGGCACCGCCGTCCAGCTCCGCGAGGCGGGGGGCTTGACCCAGCAGATAGGCGCCAGCTACTTCCCCCTCGAGACCCTAGTAGCCATCACACAGAAACTGGTGAAGGGCTTCAAGGTCAACATCCAGATTCCGGGACTTCTCGTCGTCGACACCCCCGGTCACGAGGCGTTCGCCAACCTACGCCGCCGCGGCGGAAGCGTGGCAGACATCGCCATCCTGGTCGTCGACGTTATGCACGGCTTCGAGAACCAGACCTACGAGAGCCTCCGCATCCTGAAGAGCAAGAAGACCCCCTTCATCATCGCCGCGAACAAGATCGACCGCATAGAGGGGTGGCGCCCCAAGGAAGGTATCGCGTTCCTCCAGACATACGCCGAGCAGCAGCAGCTCGTCCAGGAGGACCTCGACAACAGGCTCTACAGCATGATGGGAGTCCTCAGCAGGGAGAACATAAGCTCGGAGCGCTTCGACAGGGTACGCGACTTCACGAGGAACGTCGCCATAGTGCCCGTCAGCGCCAAGACGGGGGAGGGCATCGGCGAGCTACTCGCCGTCCTCATCGGCCTCACCCAGCAGTACATGCAGGACAAGCTCACAGTCACAGAGGGCCGCGCCCAGGGCACCGTCCTCGAGGTCCGAGAGGAGATCGGCCTCGGCCACACACTCAACGCCATCATCTACGACGGCGTCCTCAGGGCCGAGGACACCATCGTCATCGGCGGGAAGAACGGCCCCATAGCCACCAAGATACGCGCCCTCCTCATGCCCCAGCCCCTCGACGAGATCAGGGACCCGAAGAAGAAGTTCACGACGATCACCGAGGTCCCCGCCGCGGCCGGCATCAAGATATCCGCCCCAGGCATCGAGGACGCCCTGCCCGGCTCCCCCCTCATAGTCGTCGGGGGCGACATGACCCAGGAGAGGGCCTTCGACGAGATCAGGAAGGAGATGGAGAGCGTAAGGGTCCAAACGGACAAGACGGGCATCATAGTCAAGACGGACACCCTCGGGAGCCTCGAGGTACTCGTCGAGAGCCTCAGGGCGAGGGACATCCCCATCCGCCTCGCCGACATCGGCGACATAAGCCACCGGGACGTCATGGAATCCGCATCCGTCCGATACGAGGAGCCCCTCTACGGCGCCATCCTCGCCTTCAACGTAAAGCTCCCCCCCGACGCCGAGGCCGAGGCCGAGGAGCAGCGCATCAAGATATTCCAAAACGACATAATCTACAACCTGATGGAGGACTACGTCCAGTGGATGGAGGGCGAGCGCGAGGCCAAGGCCCGGAAGGAGTTCGAGACACTCGTCCACCCGGTGAAGATCCAGATACTAGACGGCTACATCTTCCGCCGCGCGAAGCCCGCCATCTTCGGCGTCCGAGTCGAGGCGGGCGTACTCATCCCAAACGTCAACATGGTGAACCGCGAGAACGAGGGGCTGGGCCGCCTGACGCAGATCCAGGACCAGCAAGTCGCCGTCAGCAAGGCCGAGGAGGGCAAGGAGGTCGCCGTCTCGATGCCTACGCCCATCGTCGGTAGACATATAAAAGAGCGAGATGTCCTTTACGTGGACGTTCCGGAGAAAGACGCTAGGGCGTTGCGGAACAAGTTCGCGACGCGCCTGACTGAGAACGCCAACAAGGCCCTCGCGGAACTCATCGAGATAAAGAGGAAGAAGGACCCACTCTGGGCCATATAGGAGAAGAAGGACAATGCCACTGCTAATCGTCTCCGACCCGTCGACCGGTAAGAGCCAGAAGGTCGAGATCGAGGACGCCAGGATGACCCCCCTCATCGGCAAGAAGATCGGTGAGGTCGTCGACGGCGCCGTCGCCAACATGGCCGGATACAAGCTCAAGATAACCGGCGGCACGGACAAGGACGGCGTACCCATGCGCCCCGACATCCACGGCTCCGGCAAGAGCCACGTCATCCTGAGCGGGGGCGTCGGCTTCCACCCGAAGGCAGACGGCGAGAGGCGGAGGAAGGTCATCCGGGGGAACACGATAAGCGCGGAGTCAAAGTTCATCAACCTCGCGGTCTCAGGCCAGCCGAAGGGCAGGAAGAAGGCGGAGAAGAAGGAGAAGCCGGAAGAGGCAGCCGCCGAGAAGCCCGAGGCCGAGACGAAGGCGTAGAACTCCGATTATCCCCGATCGTTTTAGATGGATCTAAAATTCTCCCAATTACCCATCCCTGAACTCTCCCCATCAGATTATCAATTATTTTCCCAAGTTTCTTAAACCACCAAATACATTGAGATAAGTCATCAGTCGAGAGGTAGGGACCACAGATGAAGCTCCTTAAAACAGGTGTTAGCGGATTTGACGATATGCTCGGCGGAGGTTTCCCCGAGGGCAAGGTCGTCCTCGTATGCGGAGGACCCGGCTCTGGAAAGACGATCCTGGCCGTTCAATGCATGATTCAGGCCCTGGGTCGGGGGGAACCGTGCCTATTCGCCACACTCGAGGAGCCCCTGGCGAACATAAAGGAGAACATGTCCACCTTCGGCTGGGACATCGACGCCTGGGAGAAGAAGGGGCTCTTGAGGACGATGAACCTCTTCATGATGCCCGGGGCGAACATCATGAACGCCCGCGACAGGGACACAGGAGACACGGAGTCCTTCACCATAAAGGAGATCACCGACGCGGCGAAGGCGATAAAGGCGAAGTGGGTCTTCATCGACCCGCTGACGAGCCTGGTGATCCAGGAGCCTAGGTCGGGGCGCAAGCGCCACGTCATAGGGGAACTCTTTGACTCCCTCCGAAAACTGGGCTGCACCGCCATGGTAATCTCCGAAGCCGCCCCACAGGAGGGCGACTTCTACATGGAGCAGTTCCTCGCCGACGGCGTCATGCTGCTGAGCAAGGACCTACAAAACTACAACCTCATAAAAACGATAAGAATCGACAAGATGAGGGGCATCCAGTTTGACGAGCAGCCCCGCCGCTACGCGATATCGGCGCGCGGGTTCCAGGTGATGAGCAAGGAGCCCGTCCTAGTTTAGGCCGGAGAGTAGGCGCCCAAGGTGGTCGTCGCTCATCTCTACCCTCTCCACCTTCGGCAACCCCTTCTGGCTCGCCAAATAGCGGCTGAATGAGCCCCGTGGCAGCAGCCTCACCCGGAGCGGGTTGTACTTCAGGAAGTTCTTCAGGTCCTTCCAGTCCTTGTCGAACTCGAATAGGCGGGCATCAGCCCTCTCGGCGACCTCCTCCAAGGTCATCTTCTTCGAAAGCTCAACGTAGATGGTAAGGTAGTCCCGCGTGCCCTCGGCCTCCCTCCTCGCGGTGAAGTCGATGAGGGGTATCTTCGCGTCGAAGAGGACCTGCGCCAGCCCCTCCTATAGGAGGAAGCCCGCGCTCCAGAGAAGGTAGAATCTCCGTCTCGTCTTTCTGTATATCTGGAAGAGAAACGGGAAGAACCCGATGGTAATCATCCCGTTTAGGGTTCTGAGTGCTAACTCTAGGAAATCCTGCAACGCTCTCCCTTCGGATTACTTCAACCTATACTTGTAAACACCTATAAAATCAACGATTGTTTTTAACATATTTGCGTGGATATTTAGCGGT
>JAUYEB010000040.1 GCA_030691555.1 Candidatus Bathyarchaeota archaeon | reverse complement strand
TTCCGCGGCCATTATCAGGGCTGAGACGAGGATCGTGAACTGCGTCACGCCGTCCCCGTATTCCTCCCGCTGCATCTTCGCTGCCTCGCAGATGAAGGAGGCGGCTGGGTGTTGGATCCCCCACTCCTCGAGGGCGGGTATGATGTCCTTCGAGATCTTGACTACCTGCTCGGGTCCCTTGTTGTAGGTGACCATCTTGTACCCCCCTCGTGGTCCCAGGGAGCCCCGGACCTTGTCGAAGATCATCGAACACAGGTTGAGGTTGTGGAGCCAGGCGTCTCGTTCCTTGAAGGTTTTATGCTTCGGTTGTGGGGTCTTCATTTAATCAGCCTAGTCGGGACAGCTTTGGGTGTGGTGTAAAAGGGGGTTACACGAGGTCGCCTGGGCTCTGCAGGTACTTCTTTATCCCCTCCGCTGCGACGTATGACGTCGGGCCGGCTGGGTGTGTGCCTCCGGTGGTCGTGTTGTCTCCGGTGGGATGGCAGACCTCGCCCGCGGCGAAGAGGTTCTCGCTCGTCCAGCACTGATGCCACTTGTTGAACACCGAGTTGTCTGGGTTGCTGCCGATCCTCGCCCCTCCCCTGATGTGCGCGGGCCAGGCGAACATGTGATCCTCTGTTAGCACCGGGTCGGTCAGCTGGACGTTGCTCGCCCCCATCCTCTGCAGGATCTCCACGTATCTCTGGGCGAGGTAGTTGGCGGCTTTCACCGTGTTCATCCCCCAATCCATCGTGAGCCGCGGTTCGGGGTCGCCGTATTTGTCTACGTAGTGAGGGTCGAGGTCTATGAACCAGTCCGTTGTAGGTGCCCACATCCCGCTCGGGCGTATGTTCAAGTTTAGCTTCTGGGGTAGGAATGCGTCCTTGATGCCTGCCTTGAAGGTGCTGCCCATCATGTTTGGGGATGGGGCCCTCAAGTACAGTCCGAAGTTGTTTGGGCCCCCGCCGAGGTATGAGCCGACTATGACGTAGGATCCTCCGATGAAGTCGAGTCCCGTGTGGTCGAAGTTATCGTCGGCGAGGTCGAGCATGGCGTACCCCCCGCCTAGTGCGTTGCCAGCGGGGTAGGAGTTCCCTCCGACGTTATCGAGCGTGCCCGTGACGCCCCTCACGGCTGCCCCGCCGACTCCCATCGCCGCCCCCCGGCCCAGGGAGCCCTCTATCGAGGCCGGGTGGTAGGGGTTGCCTATCCCCGAGAGGAGCATGAGCCTGATCAGATTGAATCCCCAGATGCCGTTGAAGAACACCTTACCGGGTTGGACGTGGATGTTCCCCTGGGCGTCGA
Source organism: Candidatus Bathyarchaeota archaeon (assembly GCA_030691555.1). GTDB lineage: Archaea > Thermoproteota > Bathyarchaeia > TCS64 > TCS64 > UBA8941. The sequence goes on along the minus strand of JAUYEB010000040.1, from coordinate 6,103 downwards.
GGTACCTTGCCGCGGTCACCTTCTTCGATTCGTCTGTGTCCAGCCTGAACACCGTGCAGTTGAGCCTCAGGTCCATGTTCCCCGTCCTGAGGGCGGCGGGGACGGTCCTGTACGCCGAGTTGGCCTTCGCCCCCGTCTCGCACGCGTAGTTGCAGGCCGCCCCACACCATCCGTCGTATACGCACGCGTTCACGTTTTCACCGTACGTGTTCGTGAAGGGGACGGAGGCGAGGGAGGTCGGCGTCGGGAACGGGTGATATCCCAGTGCCTCGGCGCTATCCCCTCAGGCCTCCGAGGACGAGCTCGATCAGGATTACCTCCTCCGACGACGACGTGAGGACGAGGTCGTGGAACAGTGCGGTCCAGAGGATGGCAGGGAGAGGATCCTGGAGGACGACATCGAGATGCTGGTTGAGCGACTCAACGTCTATGAGAGGTACGTCGACGACGTGGAGAGGTGGAGAAGGAGGATCCAGTCCCGATACCTTCTGGTGGATAGGCGAAAGGCGTCGGGTCCGGATAATGGTTAGCCAGTCGTGGTTACGGGCTGCGGCTTGATTCTTATTCGCCTCGTCGCATCGAAGCGGCGAGAGGGGGAGGGTCTAGGATGCCCGATTTTGTTAAAAATTGGTTAGTTACTTTTTACGCATCAAGACGATGGCGATCAGGATCAGCGCGATTATCGTTCCAGCCGCGTTGGCCATCGCCCAGTTCTGGAGCGTTGACTGCCCGTTCACGAGCCCTGAGAGGTCGACCTGGGCGGCCACCGGGATCGATGACGCGGTCACGGTGATGGTCTTAGAGACGTCGGGGGTCAGGGGGGTGTGGTCGTTGTTCACCAGCTGGAGCTTTATTGTGTGCTGTCCCGCCGTCAGTAAGTCGAATGCTATCGGCCCCTCGGAGGCGACTATGGAGTAGTACTTGCCGTCTAGGAAGACGTGGATGTGGCCCATGTTGAGCGCCGCTGACTGGCCTACGGGGTCAGCGAGTTGGAAGCTCCTTATCAGGAAGGACACCTTGAAGGAGGATCCGACCGTCGTGTCCGCGTTCAGCGCCCCGGCGGGGGATAGTATCGTGAGCTCCGGCGAGCCGGCGGGGGCGTCGGTCGCCATGACGCTTATCGTCTGGGATATGTCTGGTGTAAGCGCGGCGTGGAAGTTGTTGACGAGCTGCAGCCTGATGGTATGATTCCCGGGGGCCACGTCGAAGGGTATCGGTCCGGCGCTGTCCCAGATGGCGTAGTAGTCGCCGTCGAGGAAGACGTGTATGTGCCCCTGCTCGGGGGCGTTCACCAGGCCCGGGGCGCCGGGGGCGACGAGCTGGAAGTTGGTCAGGGTGAAGGAGACCACGAAGCTTGTTCTGACGATGGGGCTCGGGGTCAGGGCGCCGGCGGGGCTGAGTATCGTGAGCCCGGGGGCTCCCTGCGCGCTTGCACTCGGTGATAGCGTCAGGAGGGCAGCAGTTAAAGTGACTATTAGGCAGGCTACTAACCACGGGCGGGTTCTTCTCATCTCTTTCACGGGAGATGGTTAGAAATTTTTTGATTTAAACAGATGAAGTCTCGGGGCTAGGGGGTCGTCACCCGGATCACGCCCTCCATCTGCCCCGGGTGGACGCTGCAGTAGTAGTTGAAGTCGCCGGCGGTGGTGAAGTTGACGGTTATGGTCTGGCTCTGCCCGGGGGTCAGTAGGCCGGTGGCGGCAGAGGGCATCTCCCTTATTATGAAGTTGTGGGGCATGGTGTCCATGTTCTTCACCGTTATGCTGACGGTGCCAACCTTGAGGTTGAAGGTGGGGTTGGTGACGTTGAACTTTACGTCCTTGGCGACGACGACCAGTTTCTGGTTTGAAGCAGGTGGCTGGTTCTGGGTGCCCATGTACCAGTAGACGCCCACCGCAGCCAACGCGACGACCAACACCACACCGATGTATATCGTTTTGCTGGTCATCGCGACTCCTCCGTTTTGACGGTTGTGACTACGTTCGTAGTAGAACTATCCCTATTCCTCAATTCGAATCAACTGACTAATCTGAATTTTCCGGCTTTAATGAAGGTAATTTTTTAGCTAAATTTGCCAACCCTCCGCCTCGTCTGCCCCGAATCCGTTAAACGGGGAAGCGCGCACTATTGAGCCGATATCATTTGGCTGAAGCCTACTTCGCTGCGCAGCCCTCACCCGAGGAGATCGGGAGGAGGGTGGAGGGCTACCCGTCCTGGCTGGAGATAGATCTGGACGCCGTGACCCACAACCTCGAACAGGTCGGGAAGAGAGTCGGCGTAGAGGTTATCCCATGCGTGAAGACGAACGCCTACGGCCACGGCGTCGTGCCGGTGGTCGCCCACATGATGACGCGGGTGGTGAGGCGGGTTCTGGTGGCGAAGCTGTGGGAGGCGGAGCAGATCAGGGACGCGGGGCTGGACTGCGGCGTCGTCAGCATGGACCCGCTGTTCTCGGATGAGCAGTTCAAGGCCGTGGTGAGGCGGGAGATTACTCAGACCGTCTACCAGAGGGCCACGGCGGAGAGGCTGAACAGGGTCGCTGGGGAGCTGGGGGCGAAGGCGCGGGTCTGGGTGAAGATGGACACGGGCCTGGGCAGGGTCGGCGTCAGGTGGATCGAGGCCGTCGAGCTGATCGAGTACGTCTCCTCGCTGAGGAACCTGGAGATAACGGGGCTCTTCTCGACGATGTCGGAGGACGCGGAGCTGGACAGACTGCAGGTCGACAGGATGGTGGAGGTTAGCAAGGAGCTGGACAAGCTGGGGATCGAGTACGGGGCCCGCAGCATGGCGAGCGGCAACGCCGTCTTCCACCGGCCCTTCAGCTACCTCGACGCGGTCCGCCCCGGCATCATGCTCTACGGCTTCTACCCCGACTCGGAGGACAGGGAGAGCGGCCTCGACCTCCGGCTGGCGCTCAGCTTCAAGGCGAGGGTGGAGCAGGTGAAGTGGGTTGAGGCGGGGGAGTCACTGACTTATAGTCGCCGCTTCACGGCGGAGAAGCGGATGAAGGTGGGCACGGTCCACATCGGTTACTCGGACGGGTACCCGAGGGGGCTCACGAGGAAGGGGTCGGTCAGGGTGGGGGACGTGGTAAAGCCCGTGCTGGGGACGGTCTCGGTGAACCACATCCTCGTCGACCTAGACGGAACCGACGTCGACGTCGGCGGGGTCGTCGAGGCGATAGGGCGTGGGGGCGAGAACGACGGCCACAGAGTCGCCGAGGAGGCGGGGATCATGACCTACTCGCTGATGGTGGGGCTGAACCCGCTGACGCCGCGCGTCTACCTCCGGGGTGGGGTGCCCGTCGCCCTCAGCGAGCCCCGGCTGGTGGAGCGTTAGGGGCCAGCATCAGGATATAAATTTGGAAAGCGTGAATAAACGTTCACGAAACGTGAACGAAACGTTCACGATTCATGAACTTTTACATTTCACTTCTGGGTTACTAGTGGACTAGTTTAATAATATGTGTGTTTACTTATTATACGTAGGTGATTAGGTGGTTAACGTGACGTTGGCGGTCCCCGAGGAGCTTCACGACATCATGAGGCGCCACCCCGAGATCAAGTGGAGCGAGGTTGCCAGGCAGGCCATGTGGGGATACGCTAGGAAGCTCGAGCTTCTCGACGAGATCGTGAAGGGGAGTCGCTTCTCTGAGGGGGACTCCCTTGAGGTTGGTGAGAAGGTAAAGCGGAGTGTGGCCGAGAGATACGCCTCCGAGGTGAGGGATCGGAGCGTTGAAGCTGATAGTGGACACGAACATCCTCCTAAAGGCCCTGATCAAGGACTCTAGAGTTCGAGCGATTCTGTTGAGCCCCGTCGATCAGTTCCTTGTCCCCGAGTTCGCCATCGAGGAGGTTGAGGCACATATGGGGCTCGTTACTGGGAGGTCGGGTCTCTCGGAGGGGGAGGTGCGGCTGGTGTTGAGCGTGCTCTTGACCAACATCGAGGTTGTGCCGAAGGAGGATGTATTAACTTGCTGGGGGAGGGCCGAGGAGATCATGGGTTCTATAGATGTTGACGATGTGCCCTTCGTGGCAGCCTCGCTGAGCCGTTCCTGTGATGGGATCTGGAGCGATGACGGGGACCTGAAGAGGCAGAACGCCGTGAGGGTATGGACGACTAGCGAAATGGTTCAGAAACGATAATCCCCGTTAATCGTATAGACACACTGGGAGCCTGCGTTCACCGGACTCAGTTTTACGAGGCCGCCTATGAGACTTCTCGATGTGTCCATCGAAAGGTACGTGGGGCTGTGGCTCGGCCTCGCGGTGGGCGGTGGGGGTTGGGCCTCATGATTTAAATTTGGGAAGCGTGTATGGGTCAGAAGGGCCGGGGTAGCATAGCTTGGCTAATGCGCTGGACTCATGATCCAGAGGTTATAGGCACCAGTGCCTTAGCCGGATAGAGACCATGGGTTCAATTCCCATTCCCGGCACCAACCCTCCTTTAACTGGGAGCGACATGATACACCGGCTTTAGAAAATTTTATCAATTATTAATTCTTAAAAAATACTTTTAATAAGATGTTTTACACCCTTTTTTTCCCACATTCTTTATAACGACTTAACGAATATGTGGCTTTTTACATATTATTGTCCATAAGTCTTTTAACGTGAGGTCGGCGGTATACATTGATGCGCTATGAGTGTTGATGCACGCTCAGAGATAGTGATCGAGCTTACGCCGAAGAAACTGTTGGCTCTCTCACTTCTCGTTGTGATTGGTGGTTGGGCGATATTTAGCTATGTGGTCGCTCTATATGCGTTTAACGCGCCTTCGCAGGACCTTTCGATGAGGTTCAACTCTGTAGGGACATATGACACGGGGAACGTGGCTAAGTCTGCCTTTACTAAGGGTGATACGGTGAGGGTCAAGGTGTCTTTCGAGATGGCGGACTATTATTGGTCTGCGCCGAGCTATTATTGGTCTGCGCCGAGCTATTACTATTATTATTTCTCAAGTGGCGACGCATATCGTCTGATCTACACGGTGAGTGATGGGTCCGGGATGCCGGTCTACTTCTCATCGGTCACTGGGACGATCACTCAGGCCCAAGTTAAGGATGATTTAGCGAATTACATCAGTCTCTCCTCTGCCTCCGCGGGGACCTATACCGTGAAGGTGTATCTGTGGAGTGACTGGCTTCCGGGTGGGGTCGTGCTCGCCCCCGGTGCGGGCACCGCGACGTTCACGGTGACTTGAGGTGACTGAAATGAAGGCAAAATTATTCATGGTTCTGCTGGTCGCGCTCAGCGTGGTTAGCAGCGCGTACGTATCTGCTCCCCTACCCGTGCTCACGGTGACGACGAATAACCCGACGTATCACGCCGGTGAGGCCCTCACCATCAACGTGACGGGGGGAACCCCCTCGCAGATAGTGATGCTCCAGATCGAGTCGTCGCTGGGCGTGAAGCTCTGGGCCGTTCAGGCCGCGTTCACGGTCGGTGGCACGTACTCGTACACTTTAAAGACCCCGGCCGGCTACGGGGCCGGCACGTACACGGTCAGGGCGAAGGACCAATCCATAGGCAACTCGGGATCGACGACGTTCGTGGTGAACGTGAATCAGGCGCCGGTCGCCAACGCGGGTCCTGACCAGTCCGCTCACGTCGGCGTTACACTGACGTTCAACGGATCCGGCTCCAGCGACGCGGACGGCACCATAGTGAGCTACTTCTGGGCCTTCGGTGACGGTGCTAACGCCACAGGCGTCTCCGTCACACACGCCTACGCAGCCGCGAACGTCTACACGGTGACCCTCACGGTCACTGACAACGACGGCGCCACGGGCGTCGACACAGCGACGGCAACAGTCAACCTCCCCCCGATAGCGAACGCCGCGCCCACCGCGTCCATCTCCGGTCCGAGCGAGGGCAAGATCAACGAGGCCGCCTCGTTCAACGGCGTGGGAACCGATACGGACGGCACAATAGTCAGCTACGCGTGGACCTTCGGAGATGGTGGTTCTGCCCTCGGGTCCTCGGTCAGTCACACCTACACCACAGCTGGGACCTACGCTGTAACCCTCACCGTGACAGATAATGGTGGGAAGACCGGTACGGCGACAGTGAGCTTGAGGATCTTCAACCCTCCGCCTTCGGTT
>JAUYEB010000147.1 GCA_030691555.1 Candidatus Bathyarchaeota archaeon | reverse complement strand
TTCTGCATGTTGTAGTAGGTCTGCCATCCGTCGGCGCCCACGACGGCGATTATCTGCTGGATGGCGTCGGCCTCGCCCTTCGCCCTCGCGATCTGGGCCCTCGCCTCACCCTCGGCCTGTATGAGGGCCGTCTGCGCCGTCGCGTTGGCGAGTATGATCGCGCTCTTCCTCTGGTTCTCCGCCGTCACGACGGCCTGCTGCGCGGCCACGGTGGCCTGTAGCTCGTCGACGAGCCTCTGGGGGAAGGAGACGTTCTTCAGGTCGACCTCGATGTTGATTATGGCGCCCTTCAGGCTCGGCTCGTCGCTCAAGGCTACTATTATGGCGGCCTGGATCTGGTTGGCGAGCTCGACACGCTTGTCCTTGATCTCGGTCCAGCTGTAGTTCTTGGTGATGCCCTTCGCGGTCTCGGATGTTATGCTGTTGATGGTCGTGAACTCCCAGTTCATCGCGGGGTAGCTCTGGTAGAGGGCCGCGGCCTTGTTTACGTCTATGCCGAAGCGGACGACGACGTCCGTCGTCACCTCGATGCCCTCGCTGCTGAAGCACATTAGGCTGGCGAAGTCGGCGTTGGGGTCGCTGTTGCTGAGGATGAGGTACTGGGTCGAGTATGGGACCTTCACGACGCTCTGGTATGGGAGCTTGAGGAACCAGCGGGGGCCGACGACGGGGTTGCTCACGGTCCCGCTCAGCGGGTCCACGACTAGGGCGACGTCGCCGACGCCCACGCTCGCGCCCGAGAGGACGACGAGGATTCCGACTATGACCAGCGAGACTATCGCCACTGGCACTAACACGGGGATCTTCGGGTACCTGTACTCTGTCACTTCAATCACCTAGTTTGAGCAGTATGGTGTCAACCGAGTGTTAAGGGTAGCTATTTTGGGAAAACGCCCTCGAAGACGCGAGCCGGGGTTCCCAATGCTGGGTAGACGTTCGGGGAAACACTCGCAAGGTTAAATAGCGCACGTTCCGAAGCGAGGGATGAGTGAATTATATGGCGTATTGTTCAAACTGCGGCAAGGAGCTGGACGCGGAGTCGAACTTCTGCCCCAAGTGCGGCGTGAGGACCGAGAAGGGGGTCAAGGAGGGCGTCGCCCTTCCCTGGGCCTCGGACCCGTACTGGAGGGGGGAGGTGGATGTGGCCCTCAAGAAGGCCTCCAAGGCCATCGACGAAGGCGTGAAGATCGTCCAGGACACCTTCAGGGAGGTCGCGGGGGAGGTCGAGAAGGGGGTCAAGTCCGCCAAGACGAGCATCAAGGAGAGCGCGGAGCCGGTCTTCTGCAGGAACTGCGGGGGGGAGAACACGCGGTACGCCAGGTTCTGCACGAAGTGCGGTAAGGAGCTGTAGGCTCCTACCTTCTCTGGACCTTATCGACGTCCACGAGAACGACTATGACGGCGTTGACCATCACGATTGGGTGGGTCTTCGCCTCGTCCCGGGTGGAATCAGTTGGGAACTTGATCCCGCCCTTCACGACGGTTATGCGCCTCTTCCCCTCGGGGAGCGTGGAGAGCACCGCCTCGCCGTCCACCTTCTCGGGGTCGGGCGCCGCAACGGTGACGTCGACCATCAGCGCGTCCTCGATCTCCGAGAAGCTCTTTATCTTGAACAGCTGGCCCAGCCCCACCATGCTGCTGTGGCTTATCGCGTCCTTGACGGCCCTCTGGGCCGCCTTCGTCGCGTCCTCCCCGTGGAGGTCTATCCCCGTCCCCGCCTCGACGAGATACCGCCTGTAGTCCAACTCTTCCCACCGCGGGATACGGCGGCCGGGGAGGATAAAAGACTTCTCGGATTTACCTTCGGACCGACCGATTTGGGAACCCTTAAAAGGGCAACATCGTTGAACCTACAGAAACCCCTCCAGATGGTAAGAGAGATGGATGGGAAAAGGTTGAAGCCGAACCCCCTTGCCGAGGAGCGAGTCAAGGGATTCCTTTTCGAGGACCTGGGCTCCGGGGACATCACGTCGGATGCCCTGATCCCCGCCGACCTGAGGGCTAGGGGCCAGCTCTACTTCAGGGAACCCGGCGTGGCAGCGGGGCTCGAGGAGGCAAGCGCAGTCTTCACCCTCTTGGGCTGTGACGTCGACCAACTGGCGCTAGACGGCGCCCACGTCGAGGCGAAGCAGATGTTGCTTAGGGTGGAGGGGTCGGCGAGGGCCCTGCTCGCCGGTGAACGAGTGGCCCTAAACATCGTGTCTCACATGGCGGGGATCGCCACCGCGACGGCGGAGGTCGTGAAGAGTGTAGCCGCAGCCAACCCGAGGACCCGCGTGGCGGCCACGCGGAAGACCCTCCCCGGGCTCAAATACATGCAGAAAAAGGCTGTTCAGCTAGGCGGGGGCGACACGCACCGCCTCGGGCTCGACGACTGCGTCCTCATAAAGGACAACCACCTCTCCCTCCTCCCGAGCGTCGCCGAGGCCGTGCGCCTGGCGAGGGAGAAGGTCAGCTTCACCAAGAAGATCGAGGTCGAGGTCAGGACACGTGAGCAGGCACGTGAGGCCGCCGTGGCGGGGGCTGAGATAATCATGTTCGACAACATGAAGCCCCCGGAGATCGGCGAGGCGCTCCGGGCACTGGATTCGGAGGGTCTACGCGCCGGCAGGCTCTTCGAGGCGTCGGGCGGGATAACCGCAGACAACGCCGCCGGGTACGCGTCGGCGGGAGTCGACGTCGTCTCCCTCGGGAGCTTAACCCACTCCGTCAGGGCGCTCGACGTAAAGCTCGAGATCAGCATCGTGGGGAGAATCAAGGCTTGAACGCGGACGAGATAAAGAGCCTTCAGGAAAAGGTCAGGGCGCTGAGGGAGGAGAAGAACGCCGTCCTACTCGTCCACAACTACCAGGTCCCCGAGATACAGGAGATAGCCGACTTCATCGGCGACAGCCTTGAGCTGTGCAGGAAGGCGCAGAGCACCGACGCGGACATCATCGTCTTCTGCGGCGTCGACTTCATGGCGGAGACTGCGAGCATCCTCAACCCCGACAGGAAGGTGCTCCTCCCGAACCTGAGGGCCTGCTGCCCCATGGCGGCGCAGCTCCCCGTTAAGACCCTCCTCGGCGTCAAGGCGGCCCACCCCGGGGTCCCCGTCGTCCTCTACGTCAACACCCTCGCCGAGGCCAAGGCCGAGTGCGACGTCACCTGCACATCGGCCAACGCCGCCCAGATGGTCGAGAAGCTCGGGACGAGGGAGGTCATCTTCGGCCCCGACTGGAACCTGGGGTACTATGTCTCGAAGCGGGTCCCCGGGGTCAGCCTCATCCCGGCCCCCGCCCACGGGTTCTGCAACACCCACCGACTATTCGGCAAGGGGGAGAAGGCACTGGAGCTGAAAAGGAGCCACCCCGAGGCGGAGCTGCTCGTCCACCCCGAGTGCGAGCCCGAGTTCCAGGACAGGGCCGACCACGTCCTGTCGACGGGTGGGATGTACCGGCGCTGCAAGGAGTCCCCGGCCAAGACCTTCATCATAGCGACGGAGATCGGCATGATCGATAGGCTCCGCCGCGAGATACCCGGGAAGACCTACATACCCGCGGAGCCCAACGCCGAGTGCCCCACGATGAAGAGGATCACCCTGCAGAACACCTACGAGGCGCTCCGCGACGAGAGGCCCGTCGTCAAGGTCCCGGAGGGCCTCCGCGTGAGGGCGCTCAAGCCCATCCAGCGGATGCTGGAGATGAGCAAATAATCTTATCCCCCCCGGGCCGCCCTCTCTAAACCATGTCCATAGTCGAGTTCGAGGGCAAGAAACCGAGGGTCCACCCGTCGGTCTTCCTCGCCCCGGGGAGCTGGGTCATCGGCGACGTCACCCTGGGCGAGGACGTGAACGTCTGGACGAACGCCGTCATCCGGGGCGACGACGACACCGTCGTCATCGGGGCGCGCACCACGATACTGGAGGGGTGCCTCGTCGAGGCCCCGACGGGGAACCCCGTGAGCATCGGCTCCGACGTCATCGTGAGCCACGGCGCCACGGTCCACGGCGCCAAGATCGGGAACGGCGCCATAATAGGGATACAGGCCATCGTGCTTGACCGCGCCGACGTCGGCGAGGGGGCGATGGTCGGCTCCGGCGCCCTCGTCAGCCCCCGCAAGGTCATACCGCCAAGGATGGTCGCGCTCGGCATCCCAGCCGAGCCCAAGGGCGAGGTCACGGAGGCGACCGTCCAGTACATGAAGAAGGAGCACGAGCGCACGCTCTCGAAGGCGAAGACCTACAAGCAGATATTCGCGAAGGCGAAGCCGTAGAAAAAAACGTGGGGCCTCTTCGGCCCCGAATGGTGTCGGAAGCTACCGGGAGTATGGTAGCACCGGCATGGAGGCCCGTCAGTTCGTCGGATATAAACCGAAGGTAGCCCGATACCCGCCACGGCGGTGAAAGTGGGGCTCAGAGCGGGACCGGGTAGCAGAGGCTGCCCTTATCCTTCGCCACCCTGCCGCAGAGCCAGCACACGTGCGTGGGGTCCCTGACGAGCTCCTTGTACTCCGCGATCGTTATCCCCCTCTCGACGATGGAGCAGAGGTGCCTCTCGTGGTTCCTGTGAGGCGTCTCGTAGAGCGGCAACCAAGTCACCTGCCGCTTCTCTGGGAAGCGGGGAAGAAAAACGTCACTGGGCGGGGCGTCACTTCCTGTTGTGCTTGAAGGTGAAGGCCGATGGGCAGAGGCGGTTCACGACGCACCCCGCGCAGTCCGGCTTAATCGCGGTGCATACCTTCCTGCCGTGGGCTATCAGCAGGTAGTTGACCTCGTACCACTTGTCGCGGGGTATCAGCCCCATGAGGTCCTGCTCTATCTTGTCCCTGTCCCTCTGGCTCGACCAGCCGAGGCGCTGGCTGAGCCTCATAACGTGGGTGTCGACCGCGATGCCCTCGACCACCCCGTAGGCGTTGCCGAGGACGATGTTCGCCGTCTTCCGCGCCACCCCCTTCAACTTGAGGAGGTCCTCCATGGTCCTCGGGACCTCGCCGCCGAACTCGTCCACGATCTGGCGGCAGGCAGCCTGGATGAGCTCCGCCTTCCTGTGGAAGAAGCCGGAGGACCTTATGTAGAGCTCCAGCTCCTCCCTGTCGGCGCCGGCGTAGTCGGCGGCGGTCTTGTACCTCTTGAAGAGCGCGGGGGTGAGCCTGTTGATCTGCTCGTCCGTGCTCTGCGCCGACAGCATCGTGGCCACGAGGAGCTCGAGGGGGGTCCTCCAGCTCAACATCGTCCCCTTCTCGTGGGGGTACTCTGCCTCTAGGAGCC
>JAUYEB010000266.1 GCA_030691555.1 Candidatus Bathyarchaeota archaeon | reverse complement strand
GGAGCGTCATATTTAATAAAACGGCGAGTTTTGATTAGATGCGGGATTTGAATTGTCTAACATTGAAACCAAGCCCGAAGTAAGCCTAGGGGACCAATTCACGGTCCTGGTATTGAAGGGAAAAGCGGACAGCCTGATAAGCCGCATGAGGGACGGCCGAGTCATACTCTTCAACAGGGAGAACCCCATCTTCACCGACCTCGAGCCCGGCATGATGGTCGAGGCGCGCGTCAGCTTCATCGCCCAGAACTACATCATCGTCGACCCAGTGGCGCCGCCGGAGAGCGGGGTGGAGGCCGTGAAGCTGGGGCTGCAGATGGTCTCTGAGACGGAGAACTGGGAGAACGCCGTCATGGCGAAGGCGCTCCTACACATAATCGAGCAGATGGAGTCCGATTAGACCCCTCTTTTTCCTTTTTCCTTTTTTTATTCGAGGAGCCTCACCTTGAGGAAGGAGTAGATGAAGCCTAGGGCCTCCCTTAGGCTGAACTTGGAGTCCCCGTCGGCGCGCTCGTAGAAGGTTATGGGGACCTCCCTGACTGTGAAGCCGCTCCCGAGGGCCTTGTAGAGGCTCTCGAACTGGAAGTCCCACTTGTTGCAGTTTACGTGGGGCATTATCTCCTCCCAGACGCGGCGCCTGTAGACCCTGAGGCCGCTGGTCCAGTCCATTATGCCCGTCCCGGTGGTGACGCGTATGGCGAGGTTCGCGAATATGCTCAGCAGGTCCCTGAGAGGGGATCGGCCGATTATCCTGCCTGCCCCGGTGAAGCGGCTGCCTATGACGATGTCCACCTTCTCCGCCTCCTCGATCATGGCGGGGAGGAAGCGGGGGTCGTGGCTGAGGTCGCTGTCCATGGAGACGATGAGGCTGCCCCGGGTCAGGGGGAAGGCCTCCTTGTAGGCGGTCCCGAGGCCCATCTTCGAGGGTCTGTGGAGAACCCTGGACGAACGTCTTCCGCTTGGCTATCTCGTCCGCGAGGGCCCCGCTCCCGTCGGGGCTGTTGTCGTCGACGACGACTATCTCGAAGGGGATCCGCGCGTCGCTTAGCGACCTCTCTATTCGCCAGATGTTCTCCTCCAGGTTGCGGCGCTCGTTGTAGACCGGCGTTATGACTGATACTACGGGTTCCATGTGTGTCAGGGCTCCAGAATTATGTCAGAAATCAATGACGGTAAAACGTTAAAGCGGTTGAGTTCGGCGGGTTTTCTCGGGCCGGTTACACCTGCTGGATGCCCCTCCGGGCGTCGACGCGCTCGAGGATTTTGAGGAGTGGCTCGCTGAAGGTTTCTCTTCGGAACGACGAGGCGCGTCTTCGTGCCGCGCCGCTCAGCTCGTTTCTCAGCCCCGGGTCGGAGAGGACCAGGTCGATCTGGGCCGCCGCCTCGGCGCACGTCTCGAAGGCGTATCCTACGATCCCCTGTTTCTCCTCGAGGATGTCGTGCCACGGGCCGCCGTCCTTTGGCACGATGGGGATGCAGCCCGCGTCCATGGCCTCTAGTATGGAGAGCCCGAGTGCCTCGGTTGGCTGGGTCGACAGGTATATGGCGGAGGATAGGCGCAGCCCTCGGAGCTCTCCCCTCGTGGGGTTTAGGAGCAGCCTCGTCTTCGGGGCTATCAGCCCCCGGGGAGGTGCGGCTTGTTTAACCCCCCCCGTCCCCGTGGTGAGGGCGAGGTAAAACACGCAGTCCGCCCCGGTCATCGAGGCGATTCGGGGGATTATGCCCAGGTTTTTCGTCTTCGAGAGCCTTGACGCGGTCAGTATCGCGGCTCGCTTTTGTTGGTGTGGGGCTTCCTGGTGGTCGATGGGGGGGTAGACCACAACGATGTGGGAGGCTATTCTTTGGGATATTCGGCCGGCGTTGTACCTCGAGTTCGTCAGGATGAGGCTGGACACGCGGTTGGATAGCGCCCTCAGGAGGAGGAGGTAGAGGGGGCGCCCGACCGCCCAGAGGGGGATGGCGTACGGGTTCTCACGGTTCGAGGCGGAGAAGAGGGGGCTGGCGTGGACATACGCGACGGTGGCGAAGAGGGGGAAGATCTCCCCGTAGTTGTTGATGGAGATGGCCCCCCTCTTCCTCGCGGCCTTGGCGAGGAGGCTGATGTACGAGATGAGGAAAATGGGCCACTTCACGAGGCCCATGTTGAGAATTGGTAGGCGTTTGATGTGCCAGAGCTCCGCTGGCCTCCTCGTGGGGCCCCAGTTATCCTCTATTGGGGCCCAGCGGGTCTTGTCGACGGTGTAGAGGGTGACCTCGTGGCCCGCGTCGATGAGCGCCTCGATCATCCTCACGCAGGCTTTCTCGGCGCCGCCTAGCCGGTTTAGTGAGGGGTGTACTACGATTACCTTCAGAACATGTGCCCCCTTTCCGCGGGCGAGTCCCTGATCGTCCATCGTCTTCCCTATGCAGTATTCAGGTTTCCGTTTTTGTGTTTAGTTTCTTCTGGTTACATATTTCTTATGATGTCTGATGTTGAGGTTTGTTAGGGATGATGTTGAGTTCACTTTATCGTGGACGTTCCCACATTTGTGTCACAATGCGTTGAAGGTTGGGATTATGAGGGTCGCGCTCGTCCACATGGGGTTCTTCTACAGCGGAGGGGGCGAGCGCACCGTGCTGAGCGAGGCGTTGGGGCTGCGAAGGAGGGGCTTCGACGTGGAGGTCTTCGCGCCGACGGTCTCCCGTGAGTGCCACCCCGGGCTGCTGGAGCGGGTGCAACCGGAGGAGATCGCCGGATGGCTGCCGAGGGGCATCCCCTACCGGAACTACCTCGGGATGCTCACCACCAGCCTCGCCGCGGCGAAGGTGGCGCAGAGGCTCAGCGGCTTCGACTGCGTCGTCGCCCACAGCCAGCCGAGCTACTGGCTCGCGTGCAGGACCAAGGCCGCATACGGGACCCCCTACGTGGCGTACCTCCACCAGGCGAACAGGTTCCTCTACCCGAGGGGCATCGACGAGGAGGTGGGCTGGGGCTCCGACTCGGACATGCAGCTGCTCAGCGCGATGCACAGGCTCGTGGGGGTGATCAAGCCCCTCGACAGGGCCTCGGTGGAGGGCGCCGACCGCGTTCTCGTGAACTCGGCCTGGATAAAGCGCCAGGTGGAGGAGGCCTACCGCGTCCGCGCGGAGGTCTGCTACCCCGGCGCCGACGTCGAGGGAGACGACCCAAAACGCGACGCTGGGACCGAGGACCCCTACATGCTCTCGACGAACAGGCACTACCCCCAGAAGAGGCTCGACTGGTTCGTGGCCTGCCTCAGGGGGCTGGCCGACAGGGGCCTCAGGGTGACCGGCGTGGTCACGGGGAGGGAGACAAGGTACACCGAGCACCTGCGCGGCCTCGCCGAGAGGCTCGGGGTCTCCGGATGCGTCCGCTTCACCGGTGGCGTCGCGGCGGCCGAGCTCTCCGCCCTATACAGGGGCGCCTCCGTCTACTCCTACCCCTCCCCCCAGGAGGACTTCGGCCTGGGCCCCCTCGAGGCGGCCGCCTGCGGCGTACCCTCGGTCGTCTGGGACTACGCCGGGCCGAGGGAGGTGGTCGTCGACGGCGTCACCGGCTACAGGGCCCACCCCTACTCCCTCGAAGACTACGTCGAGAGGCACGCCCGCCTCCTCGAAGACGATGGACTCAGGGCGAGGATGGGGGCCGCGGCGAGGAGGAGGGTATCCGAACTGTTCACCTGGGAGAGACACGTCAACGGGCTCGTCAAGGCCATCGAGGCCTCAACCTAGCCAGCCACCCGGCTAAACGGGACCCCGACCAACAAGTAGCCGCGTGAGCGCCGCCGCTATCGGCGTCCCCGAGCTCGACCAGTTGAAGAGCCGATCGACGAAGCCGAACCCGAGGCTGAGGAGGAGGTAGACGAGTACCAGGAACGCGGCGACCCCGATGATCCCCACGACCGCGGGGAAGATGTGGCTCTCAATCCTCTGGCTCATGTCACCACGCTAGATCGTGGTCGGTTGCCCCGCTTGAACCTTTCCAGTCGATGGTGACCATCACCACCAGAGCTCGTACATCATCTGCTTCCGTCTCACGCCTAGGCTCCTGAGTGTGTCGACCAGGCCGTGGATCATCGCCGGTGGGCCGCAGATGTAGTATAGTGCCTCCGGGGGGAGGCCCGCCTCTCGTATCATATCGGCGTCCACCTTGCCCCTCCTCCCATCCCAGGCCTCGGACTCGTCGGTGACGGTGTAGACGCGCCTCATCCTCCCGTTGCGTCGCGCGATCGCGTCTATCTCCTCCCTGAACAGGAGCTCGTCGGGGGTGCCCGCGCTGTAGAGGAGTGTGCATCTGGCGCCCGGGTCGGCCTCGTCGATGTATCGGAATATGCTCATGTGGGGGGCGATGCCGATGCCTCCCGCGATCAGGTAGACGTCCCTCGCCGTGCCGGCCTCGTAGTAGACCTCGCCGTTTCCACCGTCCAGGTGCAGGGTGTCACCTGGCTTTGCTGAGCCGTGGATGTACCTCGTGACGGGGTTCTCCCCGACGTCCTTCACGGCGAGGTCGACGCGCCCCCCGTCGAGGGGGGAGGAGGTCATCGAGTAGCCGGCGACCCTCCGCTCGCCGCCGACGTCGGCGTAGCAGTCGAGCCACTGACCCGCCTTGAAGCTGAAGCCGCCTCGGGGTTCGAGCCCAAGGGTCTTGATAGTGGGGGTTGCCTGGCGGATGGAGGCTATGACCGCGGGGATCATGGGCAGAGATGTTCACGTGCCCCCGATTATTATGGTGATCCGGTGAGCCTAGTCCTCGTCCGCACCTTGAAGGGCGGCCTCGACGCCGTCACCCGCTAGCCGTTCTCCTCGATTATGTCACGCGCGATCCCCGTCGCGGAGAGGATATACCTCGTGCAGTTGTTGACCCAGAGGTTCCTCCGGTTGAACTCCTCGTAGTCCTCGGGCTTGGCTATGTCGAGCCCCAGGAGGGCGGGGCACCTGATCTCGCCGTGCTCCGCCCTGAAGCGCCCCAGGAGCTCGGTGGCGTACCAGTAGGGCCTACGGTCCTTCACGGGCTCGACCCTGTCCCTGCCGTACCTTATGCTGAGGCCCATCACGGCTCCGGTGACGGCGCCGCATGTCTCGCCGCTCCTGCCCACGCCGGCGCCGAAGCCCGTGGCGATCCTGGGGATGAGTGGGCTCTCCACCCCCTGGCACCTGGCGAGGGCCATGAGGCATGACTCGGAGCAGAGGAACCTCTGCGAAGCGTACGAGTCGGCCAGCTTGATAGTCTCCTCCTTCGACAGCAAGTCTAATCATCACAAGTATCGCCGTGGGGGGAGAACAGGTTTACGGTCGCCCCCTCCGAACCAAACAGGTTACGAAACATTACCCGCGGGACCCCTCGCGGCCGCCGGGAAGCGAAAGAGATTAAACGACATCGAGGGATATTGAGGTGCCATAAAATGAGCTTCGAGATGCCGACGCTGCAGGGCGCCCTGATCAGGGCGGAGGCGAAGCTGGGCGCCTCCCTCGGGGGGGCCTGCCGGATCGCCGTCTACCACGAGATGAGGAAAGACCTCACCAGGATAGTCGGGGAGATAGAGGACGAGCGCTTCAGGAGCGAGCTCAGGTACAGCGAGAGGGAGCTGACCAACCGCTCGAAGAGGCGCGGGTTCACGTGCTTCATAGTCTACCTCGGGGAGAGGCCGGTGGCCTTCGTCTTCGGCTTCGACGACCCCGAGGAGGGGGCGTACTTCTCGGACAGCGCCGCTACGCTGATAGAGAGGAGGGGTGTTGGCTCCGTCCTCACGGCGCTTGAGACGCTCTACTGCCTGGAGAACGGCTACCGCTCGGAGAAGATGATAACGGAGGACCTCGACGAGTCGGGCCGGAGGCTCGTGGAGTACTGGGCCAGATTCGGCTTCCAAGTGACTGGGAGGGACCCGAAGATCGGCGTCGAGATGAGGCTGGAGCTGGCCCCCGAGGCGGTCAAGGCGCTCTACGACAGGTACCTCGGCGCGTGAAGGGGCTCGGGTATTTAAGATCAAGTTCCCCAACCACAACCATGATAGTCCAGCTCAAGGACCCGCCCTCGAGCGTCCTCCTCCAGCGCAGGGTGAAGCAGGACACGGGGGAGGAGTTCCTTCTCATCACGCAGGTCAACAACGTCAACTTCACGAGCATCGCGGAGTTCGACGCCTTCTTCAACGACATAAACAGGGGCGGGGGCTCGCCGGGCCCCCTGCGGAGGGTGATGGACTCGAACTTCGTCGTCGTGCCCGCGAAGGTGTTGAGGGACTTCCTCGAGAAACCGGAGAACTGATGGGCTCGGTTGTCGTCCTACTGGGTCGTGTATCCTCCGTCGATGAGTATGTCCGTGCCCGTTATGTACCCGGCCTCCTCTGAGCAGAGGTAGACGGCTAGCCTAGCCACGTCGTTGACGTCCCCCCAGCGGCCCAGGGGGATGCGCGAGACGAGATCGTCGTTCGCCCTGGGGTCGCTCCAGATGGGCTTGGTGAGCTCGGTCTCGAACCAGCCGGGGCTTATGCCGTTGACGGTTATCTTCTCCGGTGCGAGTTCTAGGGCGAGGGCCCTCGTGAAACCGAGCAGGCCGGCCTTGCTGGCCGCGTACGCGGTGCGTGTGGGGGTCGCGACGTGGCTCATCGTCGAGGTCGTGTTTATGATCCGCCCGTAGCCTTTTCCCACCATGTGGGGGACGAAGGCGCGGCAGACTAGGAAGGGGCCCGTGAGGTTCGTGTCGATGACGCGCCTCCACTCCTCGACGGTGAGCATGGTCAGGGGCTTCCTGATGTTGACCCCCGCGTTGTTCACGAGTATGTCCACCGACCCGAAGCGCCCTATCACCGCTTCCCTGAGCCTCTCGACGTCCTCCGCCCTCGACACGTCGGCTGGGTAGGACTCGGAGGTCACCCCCAGGGTCTTAGCCTCCTTCGATACTTCCTTGAGGCCCTTCTCTTCCCTCGCTATTAGGGCCAGGCTAGCGCCCGCCTCGCCGAGGGCTAGTGCCATAGCCTTGCCTAGTCCCCTGCTAGCACCCGTGACTAGGGCGACTCTGCCCTCCAGCTTCTTGTGATCGTTTGGAGACATGCGACCGTCGATCTAGTCTGTGGCCGTTACCCGTTTAATATTGGCGGTCGTTCCAACAGGGATTTCGATGTACTCTATTTGGCGAGGTCGACGCCAAGGTTTCGGGCACTGGTGGAGAGTCCCTTATCAAAGGTGAGCAGTGGGCAACCGAGCCTCTTTGCGGAGGAGAGGATGAGGAGGTCATTGTACTCCCTGAGCCTCCGCGCATTCCGAAGGCTGAAGGCGACGTCATCGGCGTCGACGGGGCGGTATCGGGTCTTCACGTCGGTCAGGTACTCGTTCACCTTGACGCGTGTCTCCTCGACCCCGACGCCCTGATCCTTCATGAACCAGACGTACTCGTGGAAGACGATTCCGGGTATCACCCATGTCTCCAGCGCGTCCAGGGCTTCCACGGCTTCCTTGTGCGAGTCGCTGTCCTCGAATGTGTCGAACACGAGGACGTTCGTGTCGACGACGGCGCTCATTCCCTGATGCCCCTCTCTATTGATCTCTCTATCTCCTCGACTGTGAGGCTTCGACCGAGGCGCATGGTGCTCCTCCGCCCCCTCCGGGGGAGCTTGATTAGAATCCTGTTCTCGGCCTCGTCGTATTCGAGGGTGACGGTGTCGCCTTCCTCTATCTCGGCGCTCGCCCGGATCTCCTGGGGAATGGTGATCTGATAGTTTCGAGTCACCTTGCTAGTAGGCATAGTAGGCCTAGTAATTACATAAACTACGCACATCATAAGGCTTGCGGACAGGATTTTTCCACTTAGCCCCATAACCAGCATTCTCACGTTTAAATGCCGGTCAACTGGTTAGATATGCTCGGAAGCGTCTTCTCGGCTAGGTGCTATGGCTTTGGGTTCCCCCGATGTGAGCCTCGTTGAGGCGTCCGAGCTTGATTCTGAGCGTCTCGCGGACATCGCGAAGAGGGCGTACGACTCCGACGTAGGCTTCGGCGCCCCCGCACCCGGCGGGCCTCAGGGCTACGACTCGGCCGCGTTCTACACGCGCTCCCTCAGGTTCCTCGGCTGCTACGTGATGCTGCTCGGGGAGGAGACGGTCGGCGGGGCCATGGTGAACGTGAGCGGCGTGCACGGGACCGTCGAGAGGATATTCGTCGACCCCGACCACCACAGGGAGGGGATAGGCTCGGAGGCGATGAGGCAGATCATGGGGAGGTACCCGGACGTCGCCCTCTGGACCCTCGGCGCCCCCGAGTGGAACACGCGGACCCCGCCCTTCCTCGATG
>JAUYEB010000233.1 GCA_030691555.1 Candidatus Bathyarchaeota archaeon | reverse complement strand
TGACGTAGTGCACCATCTGCGGGGGGCGCGGCACCCTCGCCGCCATCTCCATGAAGTGGTCGTAGCTGCGGGCGTCGAAGAGCCAGCAATAGTTCCACTTCTGGTTCATTGAGCCGTGGATGCCCATGTACTCCACACCTGAATCCTGACAAGCCTTCTGCATGCGCTTGTCGTGCTCCTTCAGCTCCTTCCTGCTACCCACCCAGTCGAAGTAGAGGAGTATCTTCATATCCTTTCTCCCGTAAGCGTTTGCCATTACTCTTATATCGTTATCGTTTTCCGGCGCTCTGGGAGCCCGCGACCATCATCAAAACGATTATTACCGGCGTGCTGACCCTTCAATTGTCTAGAGTGATTAATTATGTACAACGAGGATGTTCTCAACACGGCGACGATTGAGGGCATGCTCGCGGCGCCGGGCGTAAAGTGGCACCGCGACCCCCCAGACGTCATCGGCATGTGGCTCGCAGACCCCGACTTCCCGACCGCCCCCTTCATCAAGAAGGCGCTCATCAACGCCGTCCAGGACGAGGACCTGCTCTACGGGACCGACGTCAAGGCCAGAGAGGCCATGGCGGACAGGGTCAACAGGAAGAACGGCTTCAAGCTGACCAAGGACGAGATCTACGTCACGCAGGGCGTCATCCCCGCGATGTGGCTCGCCATACAGAACAGCGGCGCCAAGCCCGGAGACGAGATAGTAGTCAACGACCCCATGTACTACCCATTCTTCACAGCAGTCGAGACCTGCCACATGAAGCCGGCCTACTGGAAGCTCCACGAGGAGGATGGCTACAAGTTCGACATCGAGGAGCTCAAGAAGGTCGTGAACAAGAAGACCAAGCTCATCTTCGTCTGCAACCCCCACAACCCGACCGGCCGCGTGATGACCAAGGAGGAGCTCAAGGGGATCGCCGACGTCGCCGTCGACAACAAGATCAACGTCATGGTCGACGAGCTCTGGGACGACATCGTCTTCGACGACAGGAAGCACGTCAGCCTCGCGACCCTGGGCCCCGAGATCGCGGACCTCACCATCACGAGCTGGGGCATCAGCAAGACGTGGGGCCTCCCCGGCCTCCAGTGCGGCTACATGGGCGTCACCAACAAGGCGATGCTGGCGAGCTGCCAGAAGCTCGCGAAGGGCGTGCTACGCGGCACGACCACGCTCAGCCTCGCAGCCGCCCAGTCCGCCCTCGACAGGCACAGCGAGTACTGGATAAGGGACATCATGAAGCTGCTCCACAAGGTGAGGGGCATAGCCACCAAGAGGTTCACGGAGATGGGCTGCGCCGTCCCCGAGCTACAGGGCACCTACCTCCTCTTCCCGAGGTTCAACTTCAAGATGACCCACGATGAGCTCGCCAAGCTCATGCAGGAGAAGGCGAAGGTCGGCCTCGGCACGGGCACCGAGTTCGGCCCCGAGGGCGAGATGCACATGAGGATGACCATCGCCACCAGCGAGTCCATCCTCGGCGAGGCCCTCGACAGGATCGAGAAGTCCCTCAAGACCACCAAGAAGAAGTAGGGCCGCCGATAGGCTCTATTCATTTTTCAGATCCTTCAACTAGTCGACACTAGGCAGGTTGTTTAATTTCTAGAATATCGTTTTAGAAAGTAAAGGGGCTAGTTCCTGCGGATGCTTCTGACGAGGCCCCTGCTCTTCTGGCCCGCCTTCGTGACGCTGCGGGCGGCCCTTCCCCTCTGGCCCTTGTTGGTCTGCTTGGGCTTCGGGACCTTGATCTCGTTCTCCTTGGCGGACTTTATGTACTCCTTGAGGATCTCGACGTTCTCCTCGTGTGTCGACTTCCTGCGGAGGTCCACCGGGATGCCGAGGATCTGTGCCTCGCCCGGGTTCAGGCCGGCTGCCTGTACCTCGGCGACGCTGAAGCCTCGCCCCTCCCGGGCGTCGGAGGTTCGGAAGACCATCGGTGATATGAAGCGGGACATCTGGGTCACCTGTAGCTCTTCTGCTTCCGCCTGCGGGCGCCTGGGCCGCCGAACTTCTTCGGCTCCTTCCTGCGGGCGTCGCCGCTGAGCATCGTGCGGTCGTGCTCCATGAACGTGCTCTTGAGCCTCTTGCTCTTCGTGTACTTTACGAGCCCCTGCGCGAGGCCCATCCGCGCGGCCTCCGCCTGACCGAGCGGGCCCCCGCCCGCGACCTCGATGCTTACGTCGACCTTCGACGCCACGTCGCCGGCGATGAGTATGGGCTCCAGGATCATCTCCCTGGCCATGATCGGCTGGTGGAGGTGGATTGGTATGTTGTTGATCCTGACCCTGCCCTTCCCCTCGGTGACGGCGACGCGGGCCTTGGCGGTCTTCCGCTTACCCGTGGATAGGACCGGCTTCTTCTTCGGTGGTGCTGACAATTTACTCTACTCCCATCTTGTTCCAGCCGATGCTCTCGGCTAGTTCGCCGACCGTCACGAACCTGTGGTTGAGGTTGCTGCTGTGGCACTCGGGCATCTTCTCTTTCTCCGCCTTCTCGAACTCGTCTGGGACGCCGATGTGGACGTGCAGCCTCTTGTAGGCGGCCTCGCCCTTCGGTATCCTGTAGGGGAGCATCCCGCGGACGGTCCTGCGGACGATCTCGTGGGGCCTCCTGTGGTGGATGGGGCCCTTGCCGAAGCCGCCGACCTTGATGAACTCCTTCCACTCATCGATCAGCTTATTTCTGCTGCCGGATATGACTACGTTCTGCGCGTTCACTAGCTCTATTGTTTCGCCGGTCAGGAGCCTCTTGGCCAGGATGCTCGCCATCCTCCCCAGTATGAGGCCGTCGGCGTCTATGACTGTCCTCGTGCCCATCGCTTGTTCAACCTATTCATCGGCTCAGGATGCCTGATGCACCCTGCCTACATCGCGTCTGATATTATAAAGGTTTTCCAAGTGTTGATGCTCGCGTCTGGGCGGTGATGGTCGCGGATATGTGGGACAGAAGGGGGGCTAGGTGGCCCAGGAGTAGTTGCTGAACTCGATGGAGTCGATGATCTTGGCCCTGATGTCCTCGTCTTGGCACTCCTGGCTGTACATTATGAAGCCGTCGAAGGCGAAGATGTGGTTCTTCCCCCGCCTGTAGACGATGCGTGGCTTCGCCGTCTCGATGAGTTGGAGGAACTCCTCCCTGCGGAACTTGAGCCTGTAGCTGCTCGCCTGGCTCTCACTCGAGGCCGCCGCCGCTTCCATGTCATCCACCTGGTTTGATGTGGGCGTGTGAGTCTATAGAGTTTGGCGACGTAGAAAACGTAGACTATATAGCGGTTGACGCGAGGGCTCACGTATGTGGTTGGGATCGGAATGACGACAGCCGTTTAGCGGAGCTGGGGGATGAAGACGACCTTGCAGCCGACGCGGCTCTTCGCGGCCTCAAATGCCTCGCTCGCCTTCTCGAGGGGGAGCCTGTGGGTTATGAGAGTCTCGACTTTGACCGCGCCGCTCCTCGCCAAACTGATGGACTGGTCGAAGTTCTCCGGCTTGGCGTCGTAGGCGCCGCTGAGGGTTATCTCCCTGCGGACGACCTGGGTCATGGGGACCTCGACGGGCCTCCCGAAGATGCCTATGACGGTGACCCTGCCGCGTTTCTTCACTATCTGTGTGGCCTGGGCGACGGCGGGGGGCGCGCCGGTGGCGACGAAGGCGATGTCGGCTCCGCGGCCCCCCGTCCTCTCGGTGACGATCTTGGCTAGGTCCTCCCTCTCGACGTTCACCGTCTCAAACCCGAGCCCCTCGGCTATCTTGAAGCGCTCGGTATCGACGTTGACGCCGGTGACCATGACCTCGGCGCCCGCGAGGCGGAAGAGCTGGGCGCTGAATAGGCCGATGGGGCCGCAGCCCTGGACGACGGCGAGGTCGCCGAGCCTTATGGGGGTGCAGTCCTTGACGAAGTGGAGGGCGTTGCTCAGCGGCTCTATGAGGGCTCCGGCCTCGTAGCTCAGCTCCTCGGGTAGGCGGTGGAGGAGCTTGTAGGGGACTGCGATGTACTCGGCCATGCCGCCGTCGACGTGTATGCCGAAGAGTGTGGAGGCGTCGCAGAGGTTCTCCTGCCCCGAGCGGCAGTAGGCGCAGGCGCCGCATGCCTTGACGGACTCGGCGAGGACCCTGTCGCCGACGGCGTAGCCCTTCACCTGTGGTCCCGCCTCCACGATCCTCCCCGAGAACTCGTGTCCCATCACGACTGGGAGCCTCATCTTCGAGTATGCGGGCGTGTAGTCGTAGATGCCGAGGTCGCTGCCACAGATGGCAGCCGCCTTCACCTCGATGAGGACCTCATCGGGGGCGATTTTGGGCTTTGGGACCTCGGCGAACTCGACGCCGGGGGCGGGCTTGCTCTTCACGACTGCGCGCATGGTTTCACTGCTGGGAAGGTAGCTTAGGGGAGGTTTAACGCTTCGGGGGCTAGCTTATCCAGCGGGTCTTCAGGCCCTCGATTTCGCCGAAGTGGGGATCGTCGGAGACGATCGGGCACCCCTCGCGGATCGCTGTCGCGGCGATGATGGAGTCGGCTAGCGAGAAGCCGTGGCCGTGTCTCAGCTCGGCCCCCCTGACGGCGAGGTCGGCGTCCACATCCACCGGCGTAAAATCTCGGAGGATAGCCTGGTTACGAAGTCTCGCAACGTCACGTCCTTTATTCTCAAGCGTTAGCCTGTAGAACTCGTGGAGCGTCACCACAGAGACGAGCCTATGCCTCGCGCGGACGTACTCTCGCTTTAGTCGCCTTGCTACATCAGGGCTGGGGGAATAGAATAAAGCCACTAGGAATCGGGTGTCAAAGACCGCTGCGTCAGCCATCCTGAGACCTCAACTTCTCCAGAAGCCGATTCATTTCCTCGACGGTCGCCTCCGTTGAACCCGACCCGGCGAGGTCGAAGACGGATGGCGCCTTGCGTATCTTGGCGTATTCACCCTCGAGCTCGAAATCGACTTCGGAGCCCTCAGCTAGGCCTAGTTTCTCCCTGATTTCGAGGGGGATTGTTACCTGCCCCTTGCGAGTCATTCGGTACTGGGTCACGACACCCACCGTTACTACTTAATAATGTAAGTACTACTCATTCTTAAAGTACTACTATGGGTTTATTGAGGTAACGCTCTAATTCTCACGCCGCGTTTTCTTCCCTGAAGAGTATGAGGGACTCTGAGCGACGGGTCTTAGACGCGGTAGACGTCGACGGCCTCGTCGAGTACCTGTGTGAGTTGATATCTTTCCCCAGCGTGGGCGGGCAGGAGTCCGCCGTACAGAGGAACATCGCGGCGAAGATGAGGGCGCTCGGCCTCGCCGTCGAGACGTGGGACGTCGACTTCGAGAAGATCAGGGGCCACCCAGCCTTCAGCATGCCCATACCACGCAGCGAGGGCATCGGCGTCGTCGGCAGCTACGGCGAGGGCAAGGGGAGGAGCCTGATGGTCAACGGGCACATAGACGTCGTCTCCCCCGGCGACGAGTCCAAGTGGAGATACCCGCCGTTTAAGGGAACTCTCTCCGAGGGCAGGGTCTACGGGCGTGGCTCATCCGACATGAAGGGGGGAATAGTCGCCGCCCTCTACGCCATGAAGGCCATCGTCGACTCGGGCACCCCCCTCAAGGGGAAGGTGATGCTTGAGACCGTCATCGGCGAGGAGGACGGTGGCGTCGGAGCCCTCGACGCGGTCCTCCGGGGCTACAGGGCCGACGCCGCGATCGTGCCCGAGCCGAGCGAGCTGAGCGCGGTCCCCGCCCACGCGGGCGTCATGGCCTTCAGGGTAACAGTCCAGGGCAAGGCGGCGCACGCGAGCCTGCGCACGGACGGCGTGAGCGCCATAGACAAGTTCCTACCCCTCTACGAGGCACTGAAGAGGCTGGAGGCGGAGAGGAACGCCCGCATAAAGGACCCCCTCTACGCGGGTTACGACGTACCCTCCCCCCTCAGCATCGGCAAGATAGTGGGCGGCGAGTGGCCGGGCACGGTCCCCGAGAACCTCTACTTCGAGGGGCGCGTCGGCGTCCACACCGACGAGACCTGCGATCTGGTCAAGAAGCAGCTGGAATCCGCCGTGAAGAGGGCGGCGGACGCCGACCCCTGGCTCAAGACGCACCAGCCGAGGGTCGACTGGAACGGCTACCGCTTCGACCCGGCGAAGATACCCGCCGACCACCAGATAATGGAGACCGTGAAGACGGCGTACAGGGTCGTGTCCGGCGCCCTCCCACGCGTCGAGGGGAAGACGTACAGCAGCGACATGCGCCTGCTCGTCAACCTCGGCTCCACGCCGACGATGATATTCGGCCCCGGGGAGCTGCGTGAGGCACACTCCGCAAACGAGTCCGTCGGCGTCGAGAGCCTTGAGAAGGCGGCGAAGACCTACGCCCTCGCCATACTCCGCTGGTGTAACCAGCCCGGGTAAAGAGTCATTTTTTAGAGCGGGGCAAGAAGATAATTTCGAGGCGAGATCGAGTTGGATGAATACTACCGTATACCGGATTACCCCGACCACCTATCGGGCACTGCGGTCCTGGCGCGTATGCTGGACGGCCTCGGGTTCCGCTTCTACTGGGCGACGGAGGGGCTGAGGGCCGAGGACTACGAGTTCCGGCCGGCGGAGGACACGATGAGCGTCGGGGAGCTTGTCACCCACGTCTGGTCCCTGATGAACTGGGTGAGCAGCTCGGCGC
>JAUYEB010000205.1 GCA_030691555.1 Candidatus Bathyarchaeota archaeon | reverse complement strand
GGCGGCGGCGCCAGCCCCGACCGCATCGGCAAGGCAGTAGAGTTCGTCCTCAGGGACAGCCGCGTCAAGGCGCTCTTCGTAAACGTCCTCGGCGGCATCACCCGCTGCGACGACACCGCCAAGGGCATCATAGAGGCACGGAAGAAGCTAGGCGACAACAAGCCCATAGTCGTCCGCATGATGGGCACCAACGAGGAGGAGGGGAAGAGGCTCCTCCACGGCGCGGGGATAGAGACGGACGACACTATGGAGGAGGCGGCCCAGAAGGCCGTCAAGCTCGCAAAGGGGGCATAGAAATGAAGCTGATCAACAAGGACACGAAGGTCGTCGTGCAGGGCATCACCGGCACGCAGGGCAGGTTCCACGCCGCGAGGATGAGGGAATACGGCACAAACGTGGTCGCGGGCGTCACCCCCGGTCGCGGGGGCCAGGACGTCGACGGCACCCCAGTCTACGACACCGTCCTAGAGGCTAGGGAGAAGCACGGCTGCGACGCAAGCATAATCTTCGTACCCGCTGGCGGAGCCCTCGACGCTGCGCTCGAGGCGATGGAGGCGGGGATGGACCCCGTCGTCGTCATCACCGAGGGCATCCCCGTACGCGACACCATCGAGTTGGTCGCGAGGGCGAGGCAGCGCGGGACGACGGTCGTCGGCCCCAACACCCCCGGCCTCATAAAGGCGGGTGAGTCGAAGATGGGAATAATGCCGAACCAGGTCTTCAAGCGCGGCTCGGTCGGCATAATCAGTCGCAGCGGCACCCTCTTCTACGAGATCGCGGCCCACGTCACGAACCAGGGACTCGGCGAATCCACATGCGTCGGCCTCGGCGGCGACCCCGTCGTCGGCCTCGACTACATCGAGCTCCTAAAGTGGTTCCAGGAGGACCCCGAGACTAAGGCGGTGGCCCTCATCGGCGAGATCGGCGGGGACGCGGAGGAGAAGGCAGCCGACTTCATAGCCTCCGGCGGATTCACGAAGCCCGTCGCCGCCTACATAGCGGGGAGAGCCGCAGTCCCCGGGAAGAGGATGGGCCACGCCGGTGCCATAATCCAGGGCTCATCAGGAACGGCCGAGAGCAAGATGAACGCCCTCCGCGGCGCTGGGGCAGCCATCGGGGAGCAGCCCGTCGACGTCGCCAAGGCCCTCAAGAGGACTCTGGGGTAGCGTCGTCGAGCAGCTCGAGGAGCTTGTCCAGCATCCTGTAGGTCAGGCCCCAGACGACGTCGTCGCCTATCTTGAAGACCTCCCCGCGCCACCCCTTGACGGAGGCGGTCGTCCTCCCCTCGCGTAGCTCCTCCAGGTGGACCCACCTGTAGGCTGTGAGCTCGGAGTTGAGCGTTATATCGGGCCTCCCCTCGTAGAGGTAGACGATGGGGAGGACGTTCCTGTCGGGTTTCATCGAGGAGAAGAGCACGGGGAGGGCGCCGATGTAGGTGAGGGCGTCGAGGTCTATCCCCGTCTCCTCGTTCACCTCCCTCACCACCGTCTCCCTGAGGGTCCTGTCGCAGGGCGCCTTCTTCCCGCCGGGGAAGGCCATGTCCCCCGACCAGGGGTCCCCAGTGAGCACCGCCCGCTTCACGAGGAGGGTCTCGTAGTCGTCCACATCCTCCCTCAGGAGGATGGCGACTGCGGCCCAGGCCTCTACCCCGTCGGCCCCCCTGAGCCTACGCTTGAGCCTCTCGATCAACGGGCACCACTCGTCTTGAAACCGCTGAGGGGGTTAAAATACTGATTGCTCATTTGACCAGCCGGAATACGTTTATACACACTGGCGGGGGACCCTCAGTAGGTTTCCCAAGATGGCGAGCGTGGACGAGGCGAGGAAGGCGGAGGAGGCGGAGGCCTTCGTCAGGCGGGTCGAGGAGCACAAGCGGCTCACCGAGCGTATGGCAGGCATAAGGCACAAGATCGCCGTCATGAGCGGCAAGGGCGGAGTCGGCAAGAGCCTCGTCACCGTCAACCTAGCCGCGGCGCTCGCCGCAGGCGGCAGCAGGGTCGGCGTCCTCGACGCGGACCTGCACGGCCCCGCGGTGCCGAAGATGCTCGGGCTGAAGGGCGCCCGCCTCGAGGCTGGGGAGAAGGGGATAGTGCCCCCCGCGGCCGCTCTTGGCATCAAGGTCGCCTCGATGGACTTCCTTCTACCCACGCAGGACTCGCCCGTCATCTGGCGCGGCCCACTGAAGATGGCCGCCATAAGGCAGCTGCTCTCCGATGTCGACTGGGGCGAACTCGACTACCTGCTCATCGACCTGCCGCCGGGTACCGGGGACGAGTCACTGACCGTCCTACAGCTCCTCCCCGGGATCGACGGCGTCGTAATAGTCACCATCCCCAACGAGGTGAGCGGCTAGGTCGTGGAGAAGTCGATCACCTTCGCCCGCCAGATGAACGCGCCCGTGATCGGCCTAGTTGAGAACATGAGCTACTTCGTCTGCCCCCACTGCGGGGAGAGGACGTTCCTCTTCGGCGAGGGCGTGGGCGAGAGCATCGCCTCGGCCATGGGCGTCCCGTT
>JAUYEB010000170.1 GCA_030691555.1 Candidatus Bathyarchaeota archaeon | reverse complement strand
ATCTCCCCCTCGCCGAGGGTGAAGAGGCGCTGTAGAAGCTCGTCGCTGGCCCTGTAGACGGGTGACCCCGGCATCGGTGGGCTGCGTGGTCTATGCACCTCGCTGCGGCCCCCCTCGCTGTGCAGGTAGCCGAGTACCTTGGCGTGGGCGAAGACCTGTATGAGGTCGTCGTCGACCCCCAGCTCACTCATCTTCCTGGCGGCGTCGGGGGTCGTCCTCTCGTCGTAGAAGGGGTGGCGGCTCGTGATCTTCTTCACCTGGCCGAGGACCCTGATGCTCCTCATGGAGCCGTCGGGCTGGGGCTCCTCAACCTCGACCTCGACGTACTCGTAGCTCACCGGCCTGTTCTTCGGGTCGACTATGTTGAACTCGAACCACGTCGGGTCGCTCTGCCCTATTATGCTGCCGTACTCCTTCATCCGTACTCCCTCTTCGATCTGCGCTTCCCCTCCACGTCGAGGCCAGCCTCCTCGAGGCGACGCACTATGAAGGGCTCGTACTTCCTGTGGTACAGGTCCCTGTCGAAGCGTGCCAGCGTGTCGGCCTGCTTCAGGGGGATGTTGTACTCGACCTCGTTACAGAACCAGTGTCCGAGGTGGTTCAAAACCTTTTCAAGGTTGGGGTTGGGGTCGATGAACATGTTGCGTGTGTGGCTCTTCCACGCCTCGGGGCGCCCTAGGAGGTTGGCGAGGACGTCGATCCGGAAGGGGCGCGCCTTCGGTTTTGGTTTCCAGTATGTCGCCGCGACGCCCGGCGCCGTGAAGAAGCCCTTGACCGCCTCCTTGACGCGCGCCGCTGTGCCAGCCTCTAGGTGCTTGTCGACCATCCTGTAGAGGCTCGGCGTGTCGTTGTCGGCGTAGTAGATCGAGGGGGAGAGGTAGAGCGGCGAGGTGTAACCCGCTGTCTCCGTCGAGTCCTTGACGAGGAGGGGGTCGCATAGGGGTCTCGCCTCGATCCACGGCTCGATCTGTTTCCACTCCGCCTCGCCCCAGTTCTCCATCTTCCCCCTGAGGTCGAGGGGCGAGGAAGCCTCGTCGAGCTGCTTCACTAAGTTGCCGAGCCCCGCCCGTGTGACCGCCGCCTTGAGCAGCTCCATGTATAGGAAGAAGACGCTCGAGTCCTTGGCGACGCCGACGAGTGGGAACCCGTTGTCCCGGGCTAGCGTGCGTAGCCGTGTTATAGACTCGAAGAAGTCGATGAGAAGCTCGGGGTGGTGTCTGTACTCCCTGACGGCATAGGGGAACCTCCCGATGTAGAGGCTCCCGTCCATGAGGACGACGGGTGACCCGCCCTCGTCCAGCACCCTCCTCGCCGCGGCGTAGGCGGCGTCGTACTCGCAGATGGTGCGCACGTACCCGGGGATGAAGCCCTTGTCCCTGTCCTCGTAGACCTGCCCGACGTAGAGTCGGACCTTTCTCTCCATGCGCCTCCCCTCACCGGGCTTGTGGATGAGGGCTATGGCGCGCCCCGCGGCCACGAAGTCGCCGTAGGCGAAGTCGCTCTGCTGGATGCCGCCGTCGACGCTGATGAGGGTCCCCTCCCTGTCGTCGGAGTCGTGTGTGTATGGCACCCACTTGTCCCTCACCTCGTCGGCGAGGATCGACCGCTTCGTCTCCTCCTCGTCCCTCGCCGCTATCTCGCCCGCCACCCTCTCCAGCTCAGAGTAGAACTCGTCGAAGAAGAGGTCCCTTACCCCGCTCAAGCCCCGTCAGAGAAGACTAGCCCCATCCGAATATATGCATGAGAGGTGGGTGAAGGTGCAGCGGCGGCTCCCCCCGGGCACCCGAGCTGGCGGGGCGCAGGTCCGCGTCACCCCCCTCCGTCCCGAGTTCCCGCGAGCGCCAAACGTTCAGACTTAGGTTGCTCCCTCCCGGGCCTGGCCAGGTTCGCCCGTCGAATGCACGCGCGCCCCCCTACGAGGGCGCGTGTAGCAACCGTCGGCCCCGCGGGGCAGGACATCGACGGAGGGCTCCGCGCCTTACGCCCCGCTTCCCCCGGCCGCCCAGGGGGTTACTGACCCCCTTTGTAGCCCGTTAAGGGTGCGGGGCAGGGCTGGCTCCCCGATCCTACCCACCGCTGCAACCAAAGGAGCGGAGCCACCCGGTAAAAGGGTTGCGCAACGCCGGGAAAACATTATATCCTGATTCGACGCTAACCCTTCATTTCCACGACAGGGGTTTTTGAGGTTGCTAGAGCCATCGGCGGACGCTAAGCGCAACTACTACATGGTAATCGCTGCTATGGTGGCGATGCAGGTGACGACCAGCACCATCTACATGGTGCTCCCAGTTTTCTTCAAACTGAACGGGGTCACAAACACCGAGAGCGGCGTATTAATCGCGATCGGGACATTCGCGGGGATCATCAGCAGCTTCTTCGCCGGGAGATACAGCGACTCCCACGGCCGCAAGCCCGTGCTGCTGGCCGGGATGGCGATGTACAGCGCCGTATTCTACCTGTTCGCCCTCGGAGGGAAGGACTTCAACACCTTCTTCATACTCCGCTTCATCGAGGGGCTCGGCTTCTACATCACGCCCGTCGCGGTCATGACGATCGCCGGCGACATCTTCCCACCCAGGCAGAGGGGCAAGGCCATGGCCCTCTACACGATGGCCTCGGGCATAGGCCAGCTCGTCGGCCCCCTCGGCGCCGGCTACTTCATAGAGGCCGCCACCTACACGACCTACTTCATACTCTGCGGAGTATTCGTCACGATAGGCACCCTCGTCGTCCTCTTCTTCGTGAGGGAGACCCGCCCGGAGGCCGCCGCGAAGAAGGCCGAGGAGGATAAGCTGAAGAAGCAGACGTGGAGCTTGGGTGGGATCCTCCACGACGTGCGTGCCCTCGGCGCCCTCGTCGGCTTCTTCTTCCTCGCCGTCCTCTTCTACAGGACCGGGAACACGATGGTCAACCCCTTCATGAGCATCTACCTGACGGAGGAGCTTCACCTCACCATGGGGGACACCGGCTGGTTCTTCGCGGTCCGCGCCTTCATGACGCTAACCGTTGCGCCGCTGGCGGGGTGGATGGCCGACAAGTGGGGCAGGAAGATGCCGTTCCTAGGCGGGATGGGGCTCCTGATCGCGACCATGCTCGGCTACAGGGTCGTCACCAGCTTCGACCACGTCCTGATAATCCGAGCCCTCGAATCTGTTAGCAACGCCATACTAATGCCCACGACCCGCGCAATGGTCACCGACCTCCTGACGCCCGAGAACAGGGCCTTCGGGAACGGCCTATACAACACGCTCGTGGATGAGAGCAGCACAATGGGCAGCGTCGCGGGCGGCTGGGTCTACGACCTCTATGGCTTCGGCACGGTCTTCGCCATCGGGGCCATAACCGCGGCTCTCTGCATGATAATAGTCATCATCAAGGTGCCTGAGCCGAGTAAACTCCCGCATAACCTGGGGAAGAAGCCGAGCGACTCCGCGCCAAGCCGCCACTAGTATTTTTTCAGCCAAGCCTCATTTTTAGAGAAATTTTTTTACGTTTCGTGGAGTGGTCGCCCCTCTTCGTGGCTTCGTCAATATTTACATCCTTCAGTGAATAACTTCTGGTAAGTACGTCGGACGAAATGTTAATATTACCTTAGAGCGCCCGTGTCTGAGTCGTAAAGCCGGTATAGGTTCTATGGCAGAAATAACGGTCACCCCACAACAGAGGAAGAACTACTACGTCCTCATCCTCTCCGTCGTCTCGATGCAGATAACCGCCTCCACCATCTACATGGTGCTGCCCCTCTTCTTCGAGCAGTACGGCATCACGAAGACCGAGAACGGCGTCCTCATCTCGATAGGTACCCTGGCGGGGGTCTTCAGCGGCCTAATAGCCGGCAAGTTCAGCGACAACTACGGGAGGAAGTGGTTCCTCGTCGGGGGGACCGCCGTCTACTCCGTCGTCTTCTACCTCTTCGCCTTCCTCAGCAAGGACTTCAACACATTCTTCGCCCTACGCTTCCTCGAGGGGATAGGGTTCTACGTCATGCCCGTCCTCGTCGCCGCGATGTGCGCCGACACCTTCCCCGCTGGTGAGAGGGGGCGGATGATGGCCCTCTTCTCGATGGCGGGCGGCATCGGTCAACTCATAGGCCCCCTCATGGCGCCGTACCTAATAATCGGGGACGACTTCAACATCTACTTCATCTTCTCGGGGACATTCGTCGTCATCAGCTGCCTCTGCATGGCCTTCCTCGTTAAAGAGACGCTCCCAAAGGAGCAGCGCGTCGAGAGGGACAGGAGCGGCAAAGGCTTCACCGTCGGGGCCTTCCTCGGCTCAGTGAAGGCGCTCGGCGTCGCCTTCCTCGTCCTCCTCGCCGCTATCCTCTTCTACAGGACCGGCTACACGATGATCGACCCCTTCTTCAGCATCTACCTCAGGGACGTGATCAAGCTCGACCTCTCATCGACGAGCTACATCTTCGCACTCAGGGCGATCTGCACTCTGGCCTTCGCGCCCGTCGCCGGATGGATGGCTGACCGCTTCGGCAGGAAGCCCACCTTCCTAATCGGGATGGTGATGACGGTGATCGCCCTGTTCGGCTACACGCAGATGAGGGGCACCTTCGACATCTACCTCGTGAGGGGCGTCGACGCCGTCGCATCCGTGATCCTCATCAACTCCATCAGGACATACACGGCCGACCTGCTCGCCCCAAGGGTGAGGGGCTTCGGCATGGGCCTCTACTCGACCATAAGCCAGGAGAGCTCCACCGTGGGCGCCATCTTCGGGGGCTACGTCATCGACGTGCTAGGCTTCAACATGGTCTTCCTCGCCGCGGCCGCCCTCTCGGGCGTCGCGCTGCTGATAGTCCAGCTCTGGGTGCCGGAGCCGGGTCG
>JAUYEB010000164.1 GCA_030691555.1 Candidatus Bathyarchaeota archaeon | reverse complement strand
GGAGCTGCTGGAGATAGCGGAGACGATTAGGGGTTCGAAGAGGTACGTGCTCCAGGGCTTCAAGGCGGGGTCCACGCTCTCGAAGGAGTGCGGGGACGTCGTGCCGTACAGCCTCTCCGAGATGGAGGGGTTCAGGGACCTCGTCGCACCCTATGTGGGTGAGGCGAGGCTGAGGTTCTGAGACGGAGCGCTCAGAGGTAGACTGCTGGGACCCACTGTAATTACGGTCGGGGATTCCTCTGTACGATGTCGAGGGTTTTCTCGGCGGCCCAGTCCACGTACTCGTCGCAGTGGTTCTCGCCCCTCGCCTTGAGCTCCTCGGCGTGCTTGGCGCGTGCCTCCGGTGTGCAGTCCTTACAGCCGAGGAGGGCGCAGCAGCCGAGGTGCCCCCACCTCTCCTCGAAGGATTCGATGAACTCCTGAGTGATCTTTCGCTCCCTACCCCTCAAATCGTCGAACGTGGTCTTCTTCTCGTCGCCGTCGGTGCCGTAGGCGAGGCCGATGGCCATCGCCGCGCCCGAGACGGCCCCGCATATCTCCCCCCAGCCGGCTATGCCGCCCCCGAAGTTAGAGGCGATCCTCAGGGTTGACACGTCGAAGCCGGGCAGGGGATGCTTCTCGTTGACCAGCATGAGTACGCTTTCGCAGCAGTTGAAGCGGATTTCTCCCCGGGTAATCATGGGGTATTATCCAACTATTCCACGATTAAGGCTCGTGGTCAGAGGTAGCCGAGGAGGGATAGGATGACGGGTGTTACCGTTACCTCGATTACGGCGGCGAGGACGAGGAGGGGTAGGACCCTGTTCACGAAGAGGCCGAGGGCGAGCCGGGCCTCCCTCCATATGTCGCCCTGCCCCCTGAGTCTGTTGAGGAGGGCGTAGCCTAGCTTCATCCCCAGGGACATGGCGAGTATTATGGCGGGGATCTCGAAGATGCCGTGGGGGACCAGCCCGGCCACGACGAAGCCGAGGCCCATAGTCGAGCCGAGGCTGAAGGCGACCCAGCCTATGAAGAAGCCGTTGAATATGACGAAGAAGAGGGGCAGGATGCCGCCGAGGAGGCCGCCCACCATGAAGAGGAGGCTCTTGAAGGCGTTGTTTGCAATGACGTAGCCGAAGAGCTCTAGGATGCCCATGTTTGAGATGTCTGGGAATGTCCCGAGTAGGTCCTGGAGGCTCGAGCCGCTCATCTCCCCGCCGAGTGCGTAGCCCATTGACATGCTGAAGAGGAATAGGAAGCTGCAGAGGGCGAAGATCGGCATCACGCCCCTCATGTACTCGGCGTATGAGCCGAAGAGCTTCCGGGCTATGCCCCCCTGGGGGGGCTGGGGGCTCGTCAAGGCGGCTACTCTCGTTCCCTCTCCCTGAGCCGGGCGGCCCTGATATCCCTTTCTAGGACGGTCCGCCGGTTGTCCTTCTTGGCGTTCTCGGCGGCTGCCTCGGCCAGCCGGAGGGCGGCCTCGCCTACTGCGCGCCTCATCTCCTCGGCGGCCTCCTCGCTTATCTTGAGGTCTCCGAACCGCTTTATGAGCCGCCTCATGGGGGCGAGGGTGAGTTCTTCCGCCATCTATCCACCTGCTGGTCTAGCTGGGCGGCGGGTTATTGTGTCTTTTCCCGGCCCGGGTCGCTTGAAAAGACATATAGAGGCGTGCGCGTGAGGGTGGCTCGTGACTATTGTATGCCCGATGTGAAGGTCGATCTCGACAAGTGTACCGGCGCGGGGGTCTGCGCCTAGGTGTGCCCGATGAACGTCTACGACATGGTGGAGGTCGGGGGGAAGAAGAAGGCGCAGGCGACGCGCGCCGAGGACTGCATAATGTGCATGGCGTGTGTGAGCGGCTGCCCCGTGACCGCGATAACCGTCGAGTAGACGCGCGCCCCTGATACGGTTATTACCCGCTTCCCACTATTCGTGTGGTATGCTCAACCTCCTCTTCGTCGAGGCTTCCCTGGAGCTCGTGCCGAGGTCGATAGCGCGCCACCCCTCTGTGACGAGGAACGCGAAGAGGGAGGGCAAGAGCCCGGATTCGATGCTTCTGGACAGGAGCCTCCACCACCACGCGATGCTCGCGCTCCCGGAGGCGGAGAAGAGGGGGAGGCCGGACATCCTCCACTTCTGCCTCCTTGAGGCGCTGGGTTCGCCCCTTAACAGGGCTGGTGGGCTGAGGCCCCTCGCGCATACGCTGAACGGGGAGTTCCTCGACTTCTCCCCCGAGCTGCGGCTTCCGCGTGACTGTTACCGGTTCAGGAGCCTCGTGGAGCAGCTGTTCGCGCTGGGGCGCGTGCCGCCGGGGGTGGAGCCGCCCCTAATCACGCTGTCGAGGAGGAGCCTCAAGGAGGTGAAGGGGGAGCTGAAGCCGAGCAGGACGATCGCGCTGACGAGCCACGGGAAGCCTATGAAGGTGGGGGAGCTGTGCGTGGAGCTGGCCGCGGAGGCTAACCCCCTCGTCTTCATCGGCGCGTACCCCCACGGGGCCATGAGGGGGGAGACCCTCGCGGAGGCGGATGAGGCTGTGAGCATCCACGGCGAGGCGCTCGAGGCGTGGGTCGTGACGTCCCGCCTCGTCTACGAGTACGAGAAGGCCTCGGGGCTAGAGTAGGCGGTCCGCGAACTCGGAGAGGTCGTGGACGACGTCCTCGCCGTTCAGCTCCCCGGACCTGTCGAGGTGGTACGCCTTTACCCCCAGTTGCTTTGGAGCGTGGTAGTCGAACTCGGCGTGGTCGCCGACGTGCGCCAGCTCTGTAGGCTCTATCTCCAGTATGTCGCAGACGCGTCGGTAGAAGTCGGGGGCCTTCTTTACGGCGCGGAAGTCGGTGGGGGCTGAGAAGACCCTGCTGAAGGGGTAGTCTATGCAGTCCAGCTGGATCTGTAGGAACTCCCTGATGGTGTTCGAGGAGACTATGAGGGGGTAACGCTTGCCCAGGCGCGCCAGTGTCTTGGGGACGTCGGGGTAGACGTTGCACTCGCCCTTGCGCCTCTTGGGGAGGTCGCGCCAGTAGTGGGGGAGGCCGAGGCGTTTCCACCAGTAGCCGACGTCGTACCACTCGGGCTGCCCCTCGCCGACCTCGGCGTACTGTTCGAGGACCCGTTTGCGCGCCTCCTCCAGTGGTAAGCCGTGGGCCTCAGCGTAGAGGGCGGGGATGTCCCCCTCCCAGATCTGCTTGCTGTAGGCGTGGTCGACGAGGGTGCCCTCCATGTCGAAGCTGACCACTCGGATCGGCATGGGTATTGGTTGCGCCGCCTCCTGAAAAGGGCGGCGCCTCCTAGCAACCGTTAAAATCGGTTGAGCGCCTCAGTATATAGACTCCTTATGGCGAAGATGATAATCACGGCGGCGGTGACTGGCGGGGAGCCGGTGCACAAGGGGATGACGCCCTACGTGCCGAGCTCACCCGAGGAGATAGCTGAGGATACCTACAGGTGCTGGGAGGCGGGGGCCTCGATCGTGCACCTGCACGCGAAGGACCCGGTGACGGGTAAACCCGCGGCGGACCCCAACCCGTACTTCAGACAGTACGCGAAGATGATCCGGGACCGCTGCGACATCATCATCAACATGACGACGGGCGGGGCGCGGCCCACGTCGGGGGCGAAGCTCGACGAGATGGTGAAGGAGAGGTGCACCCTCGGGGCGGAGATGATGAGCCTCAACATGGGGACCATCAACCTCTGGACGCCCCCCTACGAGAACGTCTTCATGAACGAGATTCCCACGATCAAGCGTTGGGTGGGGTACATGTACGAGGCGGGGATCAAGCCGGAGCTCGA
>JAUYEB010000097.1 GCA_030691555.1 Candidatus Bathyarchaeota archaeon | reverse complement strand
CGTCTTCAGCGAGATCGGGGCCGTCCTCCTCCTTTTCCAGGCGGGGCTCCACATGAAATTCAGCGACCTGTTGAAAACTGGTGTGAGCAGCTTCACGGTCGCCATAACCGGAGTCATCGTCCCGTTCATCATCGGCATCGCAACATCGACTCTACTTGGATACGATCTCCTCGTCGGCATGATAATCGGCGGCGCCCTGTCAGCAACGAGCATCGCCATCAGCCTCAAATGCCTGGGCGAGTTCGAACAGCTCGGTTCGCCCGAGGCGAAGCTCATCATCGGCGCGGCCGTCATCGACGACGTGATAGCGTTGAGTATAGCGTCCGTGATCCTCAGCGTGTTGTCCGATCCGGTCAACCTAAGGGTAAGCTCTATGATCCGCTCCGTTGCGTTCACGCTACTGGTCTGGTTCGTGTTCTCGGCGTTCACTAGCCGGTTTGTGCCCTGGTTCACTGAGTACGTGAACAGGCTGGAGGAGCTCGACCCCATCAGGCAGAACCTCGTCCCGTTCGCCTCACTCATGCTCTGCTTTGGCTTCGCCGGCGTATCCGGCATACTCGGGTTGAGCCCGCTCATCGGCGCGTTCATCGCCGGCATGGCCGTCGCGGGCAGCCGATTCCACGACGAGGTCTCGGAGTTCACGGACCACCTCGCCGTCTTCTTCGTGCCACTGTTCTTCATAGTCACGGGTGCCAAGGTCAACCCCTACGCTATGCTAAGCGGGAATTTCCTATTGATCGGGATACTCAGCCTGGGCGCCGTCGCGAGCAAGCTCGTAGGATGTGGGATACCAGCCCAATATTTCCTGAAGGACAAGGAGGCGGGGCTGAGGGTCGGATACGGGATGATCAGCCGGGGGGAGATCGGGCTGGTCATAGCGAGCATAGGGACGACTTACAACATTATCAGCGACGAGGTATACGTGGCCCTCATCGTGGTGATCTTCCTCACGACGCTCCTCCCCCCGATACTCCTCAGGAACAGCTACCTCAACGACCCGAGCTGCGTGCTGCCCGATAATATCCGCCCTAACGAACGATCGACTCCCAAAAAACCCCAAGATTCGGCTGTCTGAACCCACCACGCTCAATCTTGAGACCTAGTCCCGTGGCCCCCCGCCCCCGGAGACCACCTGCTTGAAGTCCTCCTCGCCGTCGGCGTACCCCGAGGCCACGAGGACGTCCC
Source organism: Candidatus Bathyarchaeota archaeon (assembly GCA_030691555.1). Lineage (GTDB taxonomy): Archaea > Thermoproteota > Bathyarchaeia > TCS64 > TCS64 > UBA8941. Next base: position 2,931 of record JAUYEB010000097.1, on the reverse strand, counting down.
CCTCCTCCACGGCGGTTGATGCCTTGGGGCGTATCCAGCGGTCCCCCCGCTTTATGACGAGTATCCACCAACCCGTCTCCTCCGGCAGCTGGGCGTCCTTGAGGCTCTTCCCTATCAGGGGGGAGCCCGCGGGGACGACCACGCGGTCCACGGTCTCGTTCGCCCCCTCGATCATCATCCGCAGCACAGGGTGGGGCTCTATCCCCCGCAGCACGACCTGCGCGATCTTCGAGGCCGCGAAGGCTATCCTCTCCGCGGCCATGCCCATCCTGACGAGGCTTATTAACCCCCGAGCGTCGTCGCCGTGGATCTGGCAGCTCAGCAGGAGCTGCTCCAGTTCGATGTTGACGTTCTCCACCCTCTGGTAGAGCTGCTGGACCTCCTCGGCGAGGAAGACATTGTTCAGGAGCAGCGCCGAGTAGGCGAGGTCAATGGTGAGCTCCGAGGTGTTCTTCAGCTCGACTAGCTGGTTTGTGACCCTCTCCAGGGCGTCCGCGTCACTCAAGCTCGTTCACCTCCCCCTTCGCGGCCTTGATCAGGATGGCGAGGCCCTCCTGCGTGCCCCTGGCCAGCACCATGTCCCCCGGCATCAGCATCTCCTTCCCGGGGTTGACGAGCCAGTGCTCTCCCCTCCTGATGGCTATTATGTCCGCGCCTATCCTACGGGCCAGGTGGAGCTCGCCGACGCTCTTGCCCTCGATTATTGAGCCCTCGACGACGCTGGCGTGCTCCAGGTTCTCCTCCGTCCTTTCGAAGACCTCCCTGGCCACGGGGTGGACCTTGATCCCCTTGAGGACGAGGGACGCGATGTCCCCCGCCGCGTCGCTTATCGCGTTGGTGAGTGCGCCGACTCGCTGGACGCCGGCGAGAGCCTCGGCGTCCCTACGATCCCGGGCCGAGAGCATCAGGTTCATGTTCAGTTGGTAGACGAGGTCGTCCATGCGCTTCTCCAGCCCGGCGACCTCCTCCGCCAGCGGCTTGTTGTCCATTATCGCGGCGCTGTAGGCCAGGTCGATCATCACCTCGCTGATGTTCTTCATCTCGACGAGGGTTTCCCTGACGGGAACCGCCTTGAACCTGATCTTCTTTACTCGGTCCACACAGACACCATTCTCGGCATCGGGGCTGCTAAAAGTCCCTACGGGCTATTACTCGAAATTCACGGTACTTAACCTTTCCATGGGGAAAGCTTGGCGTATCAGCCGAGTATGTCCCTGAGCATCGCCGCGGTAATGTTCCCCCCGCTCAGCACCAGCCCCACACGCTTCCCCCGCAGCTGTTCGCGCATCTTCAACGCGGCTGCGAGGGGCGCGGCACCGGCCCCCTCGGCGATCGTGTGCGCCTTCTCGACGTAGAGCCGTATGGCCGCCCGCAGCTCATCCTCCGAGACGAGGACGAAGTCGTCCACGAGCCGGTGCACGATGCCGACGGGCAGCTCGAAGCTCTGCCTGACCGCCAAGCCGTCGGCGAGCGTCCTAGCCGTCTCCGAGCACTCGACCCTCCCGCTCCTCCAGCTCCTGTAGAGGCTCGGCGCCGCCTCGGTCTGGACGGCCACAATTCTTGTCGCGGGGCTCAGGGCCTTGTAGACCGTCGCCACGCCGCTGCTAAGCGTCCCCGCCCCCGCGGAGACTATGACGACGTCGAGGTCGGGCCTGTCCTCGACCATCTCGAGGGCGAGCGTCCCGACCCCCGAGATGAGGTCGGGCTCGTTGGCGGTGTGTATGTAGCGGAGGCCGCGCTCCTCGGCGAGGTCGACGGCGTGTAGGCGGGCGTCCTCGAACTCGTCGCCCCACTCGACTATCTCGGCTCCGAGCGCCCGCATAGACGCCACCTTGTCTGGGTTGGCGCCTACCTGGACGCAGACCACGGCCCTGGCGCCGAAGAGGCGGGAGGCGTAGGATATGCTCTGCCCGTGGTTCCCCGTCGAGGCGGTTATGACCCCGCGCGCCCTCTCCTCCCCCGTCATCCGGGAGAGGAGGTTGATGCCTCCCCTGATCATGAAGGCGCCTATCGGCTGGTGGTTCTCGTGCTTCACCCACGCCTCGCAGCCCAGCAGGCTGGACAGGGCGTGGTAGTGGGTGAGCGGCGTCCTCAGCAGGTAGGGGCGGATGCGCTCCCGCGCCGCCACGACGTCCAGCAGCGTGGGGGCGGCCAACTCAGCCAAGCGGCATGGCCTCCAGAACACCCGAGGCGGGCGTTGATATTTGTTTCAGGTATGGGCCTGAGAGTTTTCCTAGTCGGAGTTGCTCAACTAATAAAGCAATGCCCCATGATTCACCCCTCCGAGAGGGACACGATAAAGCGATACCCCATCACGTTCAACTCCACGTGCGTGAACCAACACCCAGCATCTGGCGGTTATAACGTTTTGTACAAAAAAAGCGGGGAAGGAATAAATCAGTCAACGCCCCCACACCAGCCAGAATGGACCAGAAGCAGCAGCACGAGTGGCTCATGGGGACGCTGGGCCTCCAGACGCCGCCGGTCGCCGTCAAGTACCTACGCGAGTGGGGCGAGGACGCCGAGTGGGGCCTCGCCGACAGGGGCTACTACCGCCCCAAGGCCCCCCTCAACGCCTGCCAGTTCGTCGGCCAGGCCCGCCACCACCTCCGGAAGGTCGTCGCAGCGACGGAGGACCAGGTCTGCAACATAGGCGCCCTCGCCACCGGAGCCCACCCATACGACGAGTCCATGAAGCACGGCGAGATCGCCAAGAAGGACGGCGCCAGGAAGACCCCGGAGCTCTGCGAGGGCATGTTCCAGACCCTCCCAAGGGTCCCATTCGGCGAGGTCAAGGCCATCGCCTTCGCCCCCCTCGACAGTATGGAGATGGAGCCCGACCAGATCATAGTCTACGGCAACCCGCTGCAGGTCCTGAAGCTCGTTCAGGGCTACGTCTACGCGGAGGAGCCCCGCTTCACCATCACGACG
>JAUYEB010000300.1 GCA_030691555.1 Candidatus Bathyarchaeota archaeon | reverse complement strand
CCCGAGTAGCACCAGCTGACGCGTGCCTCCGATAGGGCGCGTTCCCCCCCGTCGTCGTATGCGATGTCGACGGAGGCGTAGTCCTCCGCCGGGGTCTTCGAGTAGTCGATGCCGAACCGCTCCTTGAGCTGGCTCAGCGCCGGCTCCCTGCCCCACTTCAGGCTCTCGGTGCTGCACCGGACGGAGACCGGCCTGAGGCTCTCCTTGGGCTTATCGGGGTCTGTGAGGAGGAACCGCGCCGCCTCGATGCTGTGGCAGGCCATGTCGAGGAGGACGCCGCCACCGCTCCGGCGCGGGTCCCAGAACCACGGCATGTGGGGGCCGCCGTGCTCCTCCGCGGCGCGTGCCAGGTAGGGCCTCCCCGCCTTCCTCGCCCCGTAGCGCCAGACGGCGTCGCGCCCCCTGACGACGCTGGGGGAGAAGACCTGGTTCTCGAGGTAGCCGTGGAGCAGCCCCGCCTTCTCTACGAGCCCGACCATCTCCTCGGCCTCGTCCGCGGTGCGGCCGAGGGGCTTCTCGCAGGCGACGCCGACGAGGTTTCCTCTGCCCTGTCTGGCCTCCTCGGCGATGGTCTTCACGGTCTCGAGGCGGGCGTAGTTGGGGTTCATGACCCAGACGGCGTTCACCGCCCTGTCGGCGAGCATGGCGCGCAGGTCCGTGTAGGTCTTCGGCTTCCCGAGGCCGAGTCCCTCGCAGTGGGCGGCGAGCTTCCTCGCGCCCTCCTCGTGGGGGTTGTAGATGGCCGCGACGTCGGCGCCCCTCACGCCCGTCCAGCCCTGCGCCATGAAGCGGGCTATGAAGCCCGAGCCTATGAAGCCGACCCCAAGCCTGTCCATAGAACCACTAAAGGGAAGGAGAGCGCCTCGGCGGATAAAATCTGCCAAGCCGAGGAGCTCAGTGGACCATCCTCTTCAGCTGCTTCGACGAGATGGCGTGCTTGAACGAGTCCCTCGTCTGCATCAGCTTATACTCCTCGTAGCTCATACTGGTGTGGGGATAGAGCTCCCTGTACCTCTTATAGGGGAGGCGGATGTCGCCCTCGTGCTGGGTGACGTCCCTGTGACTCGGCCTCGTGGCCGCCACTATCACCGCGACCTCGATGATCACCAGCGGGATGACGTAGACGAGGAGGCTCATTGCGCAGGCGTCTCCCCCTCGGTCTTCTTGATGGGGAGTATCTGGCCGCCCTCGAGGCCGAGGACGTTGAGGACGTCCGAGTTCGCCGGGACTATGATCTTCGTCTGGTTGGCGAATGTGTCCCTGATGACGTCGAGCCTCTTGTTGATCTGGGCGTTCGCCTTGAAGTACAGGTTGGCGGACTCGGAGACGAGCTTTATCGCCTTCGCCTCGGCCTCCGCGACGAGGAATATGCTCTGGCTCCTCCCCTCGGCGACTAGGATCGTGGCCTCCTTGTCCTGCTCCGCGGCCTCCTTCCTGCCCGTCGCCTGCAGCCTAGCCTGGCGGCGCTCCTGCTCCGCCGTCTTCTGCTTGTGCATCGCCTCCTGGATGTCCTTCGGCGGGTCGATGCGCTGCACCTCGATCCTGTTCACCTTCGTGCCCCACTTATCCGTCGCCTCGTCGAGTATCTTCCTGAGGTCGTTGTTGATCTTCTCCCGGCTCGTCAGGCAGGTGTCGAGGGTCATCTCGCCGACGACGTTCCTGAGCGTCGTCTGCGCGAGCTTGACTATGGCCATCTCGAAGTCCTCTATCTCGTATATGGCGCGCTTCGGGTCCATTATCTGGTAGTAGACGATGGCGTCGACGTTTACGACGACGTTGTCCTCGGTGATGATCTCCTGGGGCGGGACGTCTATGACCTGCTCCCTCATGTTGACGCGGTAGATCTTCTGCTTTATGGGGACGATGAACTTGAGGCCGGGGCCGACGGTCTTGTCGTATGCGCCCCAGCTCTCGACGAGTCCCCTCTCGTACTGGCCGACTATCTTTATGCCGGACACCGCGATGGCGATGATGCCTATCACTATGACGAGGGCGATTACCGCCAGCTCGATCTCGAACGTTGTCAAACCAACAAGTGCAATCATTGCTTCTCCTCCTCTCCCTCCACCTGTTCCACGATGAGGCTGACGCCCTCGACGCGCAGCACCCTGACGGTGGCGCCCTTAGGTATCACGTCGTCGGCCTCGGGCCTCGCGAACCACTGCTCGCCGAGGAGCTTGATGAGGCCGCCCTCGACCGGCTTGATGTCGGTCTGGGCCTGCGTCTCCCGCCCTATCAGCGAGTCGACGTTTGTGGGCGTGAAGTTCGCCTTGGCATGCTTAACGTTGGGGTTCCCGACCATCTCCAGTATCTGGTACTTGGACCCCTTGATCAGGTTTATCCGCCTGATGAGCTCGCCGAAGTCGTCGGTCTTCACGCGGAGCGTGTAGCCCCCGTCGCTGCGGACGAGGCTGTAGCTGGTGTCGCGCTGTTGGCTGAACTTGTCTAGGACCTGGTAGAGTTTGAACTCGTCCGCCTCGACCCTCAGCGCTACCATCGTGGACATTTCCAATTAAGCAATTGCATGGGGAAGTATATAGGCTTATCGAGGCTCATCTATTGGCATCTACTGTGGTCTATTGGGGCTCAATACTTTATAGACGGAGGGGGAGTATCCCCCATGGTCAGGGGCATCATCATCGAGTTCCCGGGGATAGGCTCCTCGGTCAGGGCCGACCTCTGGGAGGACGTGGAGCCGGAGCTCTGCGAGACACTGTGGGCTAACCTCAGGGAGCCGGCGAGGATGGTTTGCAGGCATCCTGTGAGCAGCGGGCAGGAGTTCAGCGCCGAGGCGCGCCCTCCCCGGCACCCGGTGAAGTCGGGGGTGGGCGTCGGGAGGAGGAGGTACCTCTACACGACGGTGCCGCTGGGCGGGGTCGTCTACGCCGTCACGGGGGGCTTCGGCGGCCTAAGCCTCTACTACGGGCCGTGCACGGAGCCGCTGCAGATCCGCGGCAGCGTCGTGGCTCAGGTC
>JAUYEB010000257.1 GCA_030691555.1 Candidatus Bathyarchaeota archaeon | reverse complement strand
TTCGAATCTCTCCTATTTTCAGCACCATGCAACTGCTCGGCGCCAATTTATACCTTTCTCTAAGACGGTCGCGGCTAGTCGAGGCCGTTGAGCGCCTTCTCCGCCGCGGCTAGGCAGCTGAGGAGGTCGTCGAGGGTCTGGATGAGGCTGCCGACGCCCTTGGGGCAGCGGACGCGTACGTCGATCTCGGTCTTCCTTCGTTGGACGCTGACCTCCATGCCCTCGGGTGCCTGGTAGTTGTCGGGGCTGACGGCCTCGGCTACGGCCCTCGCGGTCTCCTCGTCCGGGTATCGGAGTGTTAGCTCAGCTTCCGCTCCACTGTTTGGCGACAAGCTCGTCGACCCTCCTGATGAAGTCGTCCTCGGCTCCCCGGGGTATGAATGCTCCGGCTGCGTTGTCGTGGCCCCCTCCGGCGCCGTTGACGCCCCCGGCGGCCTCCTGCATGATCTTGCCGAGGTGGATGCCCATGTAGGCGGTCCCCTCCGCTATGCGTGATGATATCTTGACGGTGCCGTCGTCGCTGTTGGCGGCGGAGACTATCGGCTTCGTGCTCTTGAGGATGCCCTGACCGAGGAGGATGCTGGAGACGACGCCGACTATGTTCTCGTCTATGTCGTCGCCGGCGCTTAGGACGTAGATGCTGTTGAGTTCCTTGATCCTGTCGCCGGTTCTGACCCAGTCGAGGTAGCCGCCTATCTTGCGGCGGTACTCCTCGACCGTCTGCTCGGCCTCCTTCATCGCTTCGCCGCGGTCGCCGAGGCAGATTCCTATGCCTAGGCTGGGGCGCCTCATGCGGGCGCAGGCGTTTAGGAGGCTTGAGTACTCGCGCCCGTCGCGGAGGGGCGTCGTCGCCTCCTCCTTCTTGAACGTGTAGACTGTGCCGATGAGGTTGTGTACGGTCTTGGCGTCGCAGCCCTGTGCGACCATGTGGCTGCTTAGGGCGGAGAATAGCTTCCTCTTCTCGTCCTCGTCGAGGTCGCTTAGGCTCCTCATCCTGTCGCCGGTCTTGAGGGGGATTCCTATGTGGTTGAGGAAGGCGACGCAGTTGTCCTCCCTGCTGCTGAGTCCGGGGATGAACGGGGTCGTGGTGTTGGCTATGGCGCGGGCGATGGGGCGGGTCTCGTGGCCGTAGAAGATGAGGTCGACTTCCTTGGAGAGGAGCCCCGCGGCGGTGGCATCCTCCTCGATGAGGGTGTTGACCCCCTTGAGGCTCTTCTTCTCCCCCTTGTCCTGCTGGTCGCCGAGGGCGCCGACGAGGCCGAGGGGGGCGAGGTCGGCGTTCTTGGCGTCGAGGGTCTTGGCGAAGAGATAGCAGACGCCGGAGGCGGCGATGTCCCGGGAGCCGTCGATGCCGTGTTGGAGGGGGTTGACCTGCACGACCCGGGGCGAGGGATCGCCCATAGGCATGTGGTGGTCGAGGATGATGGTGTCGACGTCCGGCAGGGTCTTGGCGACGAGTTCGAGGTACCCGGAGCCGAAGTCGGTCAGGACGACGATGGAGGGCTTCTCCGCGGCGACCTCGCCCAGTATCTGGGCGTCGAGGCGCTTCTCCACGGTCGTCTTGAACTGTGCGCCTCCCCTCGAGGCGGCGCGGCTGACGATGCCGCCGGAGGCGACGCCGTCTGCGTCGTTGTGGGTGAGTATACGCACTATTGAGCCCTGGCTAAGGTGAGAGTTGAATAATTCTGCGGCGGGTTTGAAGGAGTCTAGGAACTCCTTTGGGGGCTCCAATTCGGGTCAGGCTAGATGGTGACGATCTCGTCCCTGTAGTTCCAGTCCTTCGGGAGTGCGCCCTTGCTCTTGTAGTACTTGGTGAGCCTGTAGATCATGGACTCTGTTAGCTGTAGGCCCCTCTTGTTCCCGTAGTCCTTGCGGTTGCGCTCCAGGTGGCGCTTCATCCTCGTGGCGCGTATCATGAGGTTGTAGAGGTCCTCGGGGATGGTGCTGACTAGTCCAGCCTCTTTGAGGACCTTGCGGATGCCGTAGCCGACGATGGGTTTGACGAGCGGGATGCCGTGCTCGTCGCGGAGGGTGGTTCCGATCTCGCTCTCCTTGCGCCCATCTCTGGATAGGTTGATTATGAGTGCCTTGACCTCGTCTGGCTGGTAGACCACCCAGGTTGGGGGTCTCTTGGAGACGGGCCTCTGGCTGAGTGAGCGCCCCCGCATGCTTGATAACTTGCCGACCATTTTGCTTTTCGCCTTGCCCGGGTGACCCTGAATGCGTCAGTGATAGACCCGGGGTGGTTTAAAAAACTTTACTGATTTGCGTGCGTGGGGGTGGGGGGGAGGGGGTGTGTTCGTCGCCGTCACGATTACGGATATTTTTGACGGTTTCGTGGTTTGGGGCAGTTTTCAGGGTCTGTTGGCGGCGGAGGGCGGCGGATGCTTTCGTCGTTTGCGTGCGGGGGTGGGATGAGGAGGGTATAACGTAATAACATGGCGGGCCCTTATCCACGCCAACTATAAATACACGTAAAATACACGGATACGTGGGTGGGCGTGCATGGCGCATAAGACGATCACGATCTCGGAGGAGGCTTACGAGATCCTCGCCAGTCATAAGATGAAAGGGGAGAGTTTCACCGAGGAGATCAAGCGCCTCCTAGGACATGCGAAGAGAGGATCCATCCTGAAGCATAGGGGGAAGTGGGTGATGAGCGACGAGGAGTTCGACCGCCTCTTCAAGGAACTGAGGGATACGAGTCTCGTCCCTGAGACACCCGCGGAGGCTAGGACACGGTCTGCCTAGACACGGATATCCTCGTGGCGCTCCTCCGTGACGACCCCGCTGCTGTGAGTCGTCTGGGAGACCTAGAATCGCTTGGCGAGAGGCTCTGTACGACGCCGGTTACGGCATATGAACTCTTCAACGGAGCATGGCGGTCCAACCACGCCGAGAGAAACCTCAGGGATGTGACCGAGTTGCTCGATGACCTTCCTCTGTTGGAGATGGATTTGGAGGCGTCGATGCTTGCGGGATGGATACACGCTAAACTCGGGAGCATTGGGACACCCATTGGCGTAGAGGATGAACTCATCTCGGGGATCGTCCTCAGACATAGGGAGACACTTGTGACGAGGAATGCGATGCACTTCAGTAGGGTTCAAGGACTCGAAGTGCTCTCGTGGTGATCTGAAAAAGTAGACTTTTAAATTGAATTACGTTCTGGTTAGCCACTCGGCGAGGGCGCGGAAGGCTCTTGCGCGGTGGCTGATCCTGTTCTTCTCGTCGGGCTCCATCTCGCCGAATGTGCGCCCGTCGCCCTCGGCGGGGATGAAGATGGGGTCGTAGCCGAAGCCGTTGGTGCCCCGGATGCTGGGGGCGATCTCGCCGTCGACCGTGCCGCGGAAGATGTGGACTCCGGACTCATCCCGGTAGGCGATCGCGGAGACGTAGTGGGCCCTCCTGTTCCTCTCCCCCTCCATGAGTTTGAGTATGCCGGGGTTGCCGAGGCGCTCTAGGACGTAGCTGCTGTAGGGGCCGGGGAAGCCGCCCCAGCGGTCTATGGAGACGCCGGCGTCCTCGACGCAGAGGGGTCGGGGGTCCTTGACCTGTGCGAGGCTGTATGCGGCGATGTCGGCGGGGTCGTCCGCCTGTATCTCGACGCGTTCGAGTGGGTAGTGTTCGACGGCGATTCCGTATGGGGCGAGGACCTCGGCGGCCTCCCTGACCTTGTGCCCGTTGCCCGTGGCGAACCAGATCCTACTCTTTGTCAATGTAGCGTCCCCTGCCCCTTACCTCGTCGGCGCGCCGGAATACCTCCTCCGCCTCTGATCCCATTGTGACTCTGTAACCCTCCTTGAATGACTCTAGGAGTGGCTCCATTACGGTGTAGTGGGTGCTGGCGAGCATTCTTACCATGAGGTTGAAGTCTACGCCGCGTTTCTCGACCTCCTTGCTTACCTCGCCGAGGCCGAAGTCTATGAAGACGACGCGGGCGCCGTCCTTGATCATGTTGCTTGTCGTTAGGTCGCCGTGGATTAGGCCGGCGCGGTGGAGTCTCCCCGATTCCTCGCCGATTAGGCGGAATAGGGCGCGGTTCTCGCCGAGGCCCAGCTTTGGGACGGCGTCCCTCACCTTCACGCCCTCGATGAACTCCATGACGATGGTTGCGCCCTCGGGGTCGAGCTGATAGATGAGGGGCGTGGGCACGCCTGCCTCCTTGGCTCGGTGGATGATGTCTGCCTCGTGGAGCGTCCTATACCTGCGTATGTCCCTGTCTATCTGTGGGTGACGGTACTTCTTCACGCCGCGGCGCTTGAGTAGGGCCTTCCTGCCGTTCCAGTCGGGGTCTAGGAGGAGGTCGGCCTCAGCGCCTTTCGCGATGAGTGTCAGCGCCATGGTATCTCCACCTCGTCCAGCCTCCACCGGGGGTCGACGTAGCTGGTCTCTATGGGGGTCCTGACGCCGTGGGTGT
>JAUYEB010000225.1 GCA_030691555.1 Candidatus Bathyarchaeota archaeon | reverse complement strand
GACCAGCATCGACTTCCGCCAGCCGGCGCTCGACGAGATGTTCAGCGTCAAGAGCCAGGAGAGCGCCGACATACTCAGGGAGGTATCCGGGATGGTGGAGAACAGCCTCCACGAGAGCTTCCCGGAGCCCCCGATAGCCGTTGCACCCAAGGTCGCGTCTAGGCAGACCGAAGCCGTGGCATATGGCTACGAGTCAACATTCGCCCCCCGCATGGCGCAGGCATCCGAGCAAACAAACGACTGGAGCATGCTCTCAGACGACGTAGTCAAGATGCTCGACCAGATCAGCGCTAAGGGCCGCGTCAAGATGGAGGAGATAGTGGCATGAGCGTAGCTACGATGCTCGAGAACGAGGCGATGAAGTACGCCGCCGATGCCGTCAAGTACGACAAGATGGGCGACAAGGACAAGGCCGCCGACAGCTACAAGAGGGCCGTCGAGCAGCTGATGCGCCTCATAAAGCTCTACCCCGACTACACATTCAACAAGTTCTACGTGGAGAAGGTCACTACCTACCAGGAGAGGATCAGGTTCCTCAAGTCCGAGGACGGCGAGGAGACCGGGATCGAGAAGTTCACCAGCTTCGAGACGAAGCAGACCGGGACTCACGAGCCCGAGTCCGAGGCAGACGAGCCCGAGGAGAAACCGAACGTCAGATGGGGTGAGGTAGCGGGCCTCGAGGACGCCAAGAGGGCGATCAAGGAGGTCATAGTCTACCCGGTGAAGCGCCCCGACCTGTTCCCGCTCGGATGGAGCCGCGGCCTCCTCCTCTTCGGGCCGCCGGGCTGCGGTAAGACGCTGCTCGCGGCCGCCGTCGCAACGGAGATCGAAGCCCAGTTCATACAGATAGACCCCGCGAGCATAATGTCGAAATGGCTCGGCGCGGCGGAGCAGAACGTCGCGAAGGTCTTCGGCGGCGCCCGACGCACGGCGGTGGGCGGCAAGCCCGTCATCATCTTCATCGACGAGGTCGACAGCATCCTCGGCGTCCACACGAACGAGGTCGGCGGCGAGGTGAGGATGAGGAACCAGTTCCTCAAGGAGATGGACGGCCTCATCGACAAGGGGAAGAACTATCACCTCTACGTCGTCGCCGCGACGAACAAGCCGTGGGACCTCGACTGGGGCTTCATCCGCCGCTTCCAGAAGAGGGTGATGGTGCCACTCCCCGACTACGCGACACGCCTCCAGATGTTCGAGATCAACAGCTCCCAGCTCGAGATGACCCCCGACGTCGACTTCCACGTCCTCACCCAGCTGACCGAAGGCTACAGCGGGAGTGACATCAAGGACATCTGCCAGGTGGTCCGCCAGGAGGTGATCCGGGAGCTCTTCGAGTCAGGCGCAGCCGAGAACACGACGGCGAAACCGAGGCCGCTCTCCATGGCCGACTTCAAGCGCGCCATCACCAACAGGAAGCCGAGCGTCTCCAAGGAGATGATTAAGGAGTACGACAAGTGGTTCGACCAGTTCAAGGCACTCTAGGAGGATTTGAAGATGCAACCACCCAAGACTGATCATATAGTCCAGGCATCGAAGGAATTTGCCGAGTCATTCACGGAGACCGCGGGCCTCATCTCTGAGATGAACGGTGCGATCAACGAGGCTAACCAGCTCTACGACCACGGCTACGGCGGGGCTGGCAATAGCATGATCTCCTTCGGCATAGTCCTCGTCATATTCCCCGAGCCGTTCATGGTCTCAGACGTTATCGGGGGCGGAATCGTGGCGGCGGGTCTGCTCTACAACAAATGCGTCCCCCCGCCACTCTACATCGACAACATATTCGAAACGATACAGGAGCAGGTTAAGACCCTCCACTCGACGGGGGAGGACCTGACGAGGAACTTCTCCATCCCCGTCGACTTCTCGTCGATGCACTTCGACTTCTAGCCCTTCGAGACTAACCCACGGTATTCTACGAGGAACTTTTCGCGTAGCTCCTCCTTTTTCTTCGCGGGGAGGAAGCTGGTCTCGATCGAGTCGAGGCTTATCCTCATCAGCTCGTCGACGGAGAAGCCCAGCTCCCTGTGGAGCTGGAGGTACTCGTTGTTCATCTCGGTGTTGAACATGGGTGGGTCGTCGCTGTTGACGCTCACCTTTATGCCGTTTTTTATGAAGCTGCGTATCGGGTGTTCCTTCATCGTCTTTATTGCGCCGGTTCTCAGGTTGCTGACGGGGCAGGTCTCTATCCCCACGCCGCGGGTCCTCAGCTCCCTTAGGAGCTCGGGGTCGCTGGCGGCGGTGACGCCGTGCCCTATCCTCTCGACGCCCAGGGTCTTAACCGCCCCCCAGACGCTCTCGGGGCCGGCGGCCTCCCCCGCGTGGGCCACGAGGTGGAGGTCGAGGTCCCTAGCCTTCTTGTAGACCGCCTCGTAGGGCTCAGGCGGGAAGCCGTCCTCGCTCCCGCCTATGTCGACGGCGACTATGTTGTCGCCCTTCTTCCTCAGCCAGTCGAGCTGGGTCAACGCCGACCCGGGGCCGTAGTTCCGCACGAGGTCGACCCTTATTGTGCAGGTGATTCCCCACTTCCTCTTCGCCCTCCTTATGCCCCTGTTTATGGCGTCGAGCATCTCCCCGTAGTCGAGTCCCCTCCTCACGTGGTCGTTGGCGGAGAAGATCGCCTCGACGTGCTTCACGTTGCACCCCGCGTCCGACTCTAGCATCTCGTAGGTGATCTGCTCGTAGTACTTCTCGTCGATTATGCAGTCGTTGACGGTGCTGTAGACGGAGATGAAGTGTGGGAAGTCGCGGTACCGGAAGAACCCCTTTATGTCGTCGAGGGTCTTCAGCTTCGTCTCGGCCCCACTGTCCTCGATTATGCGGAGTAGGGTCTCGGGCTTCGTGGACCCCACGATGTGGACGTGTTGCTCGATCTTGGGGAGGCGCCTGATTATCTCCTCGGTGTCCATTACCGAGGAGTGGCGGGGGTTGGGTTAATTAGTCTTCTTGAGGCCGCCGTAGGTCTCCTTGGTGAAGAAGACCATGTTCGCCGTCATTATGAGCGAGGTTGCTATGATGACCATGTTGGAGGCGAAGTAGCTGCCCGTGGAGTCTATTAGACCGCCGTAGAACGGCGTGATCAACGAGAATCCGATGGTCCCCAGCCCGTTTACGAGGCCGAGGCCGATGCTGGCTTTACCCGGTGGGAGGACCTCGGGGACCATGCTGAAGAAGAGGACCCACATCGAGGCGCAGAAGTTGATGCTGAATGAGAGGGTCGCGAAGAGGGCGAGTGGGAGCCCCGCCGGGGAAGATGAATGTGGTGAGCACGACGGTGTAGAGGCAGAGAAGATCATTAGGGGGAGCTTCCTCTTCCTGAGCCTGTCCGAGATGGTGCCCATCGCTATGCAGCCGGGTATCCCCGCGATTGTGCCCACGCTCGATATGAGCCCCGCCTCGACGTATGTGAAGCCCTTCGTCTCCATGAGGAAATGGGGCATCCACGTGTTCAGGACCCAGCCGAAGCTGAGTAGGATGTAGCCGACGAGGAACGGGTGGAGCCTCCTGTCCCTCATGACTTCACCGAAGGAGCCCAGCAGGTTCCTGCTGGACCTGTGCTCTATGCTGTTTCCGTTCGGGCTGTTCTTGAGTATGAATACGTTCATCGCGTAGTTGACGAGGAGGATGAGGGCGACGACGATGTAGAGGTCCTCCAGCCACCGAACATTGTGTTCGCGAGGGGGAAGCCCATGTAGCTAGTGAAGTTGCCGAGGCCGCTCGCCGCACTTAGAATACCTATCGCCGTCGCCTTCCGCTCGATGGGAAACCAGTGGGTGATTAAGCTGACCGCGTTGATGTAGAAGACACTGCAGCCGATCCCCATGATGATCTGGGCGACGACGAGCATCTCGAACCTGAAGCTGAGCCAGAAGAGGAAAACGCCGACGAGGGTTAGCGCCGTGAAGCCGAGTATGGTCTTCCGGGGTCCGAACATGTCGGTGAACATGCCGGCGGGGATCTGCATGAGGCCGTAGATGATGAAGAAGGCCGTGATGAGCAGGCCCATGGTGCCCTTGTTTATGTCCAGCTCCTTGATGAGGACCAGCGAGAGAGCCGACGCCGCCGTCTTGAGGAAGTTCTCGACATAGTACGTGACGCATATCGTCGCCAGTAGTACTAGTGCGAACCAGCGTTTCCTCTCCAAGCCGGCCACCCGGGCGCTTCTGGACGCCGTGCCCCTTCTTAAGTCTTACCGGCTCGGCTCTTGTGGGAAAATATACGATAATTATCGTTCCTTCCCCCCCATAGTGGCTATATGGGATCGCTTTTTCGGTCGTGGCTGGGTTTTCGATAGTCTTATCAAAAATGTGGTCCACTTAGATGGCATGGCGACTGAGAATCGAGCGGAAATCGGCATCATCGGAGGCACGGGCGTATACGACCCTGAGATGCTCGAGGACCGCCGAGAGGTCAAGGTCTACACGCCCTTCGGGGCCACTTCTGATCTCATAACCCTCGGCACGTACAAGGGCAAGAGTCTGGCATTCGTCCCGCGCCACGGTCGCGGCCACACCATCCCTCCCCACATGATAAACGTGAGGGCAAACATCTGGGCGCTGAAGCATCTGGGCGTGAGGCAGATCGTGGCCTCAAGCGCAGTCGGCAGCCTGAGGAAGGACTACAAGCCAGGCGACTTCGTCATGACCGACCAGTTCATAGACCGGACGAAGGGCCGCCCCGACACGTTCTACGAGGGGGGGAGGATCTGCCACATCAGCAGCGCCGACCCGATCTGCCCGACGCTACACGACCACTTCCACAAGTACGCGAAGAAGTTGAAGCTCCCCGTCCACGAGAGGGGCACATACGTCTGCGTAAACGGCCCCCGGTTCAGCACACGTGCGGAGTCGAAGATGTTCCGGTTGTGGGGCTGCGACATAATCGGGATGACCATGTACCCCGAGATCATCTTGGCTAGGGAGTCGGAGATATGCTACGCCTCCATCGCCATGGTGACGGACTACGACGTCTGGGCGGACAAGCCGGTCTCGTCCGACGACGTCGTGGAGACGATGCGCGCCAACTCCGTGAACTTCAAGAAGTTGGTGATGGGGGCTCTCCCCGGGATGCCCAGCTGCGACGATTGCAGCTGCCAGACGGCGCTCAGGTCGGCGCTCCTCTAAACCTTCTTATCCGTTTTCCGCCTCCGGTTACCCCATGAGGCTCAACTACGTCTTCATGGTGCTGAAGGAGCATCCCTACGGGCGGGAGATGCTGAGGCAGCTGCTCGCGGCGGGGTTCGTGCCGAAGGCGATCATCGAAGAGGGCTCACCCGTGGCCGACGAGGAGAGGGAGAAGTTCCTCACGAGGATCAAGGGTTTCCCCGTCGCCCCCACCTTCACCGAGCAGATCAAGGGGCTCGGAATCGAACGATACTCGGTCCCTCACCACAACAAGAAGGAGTCGAGGGAGCTCCTTGAGAAGCTGAAGCCTGACCTCATTGTCCTCGGCGGCACACGGATCATAAAGCCGGCGCTGATAGTCATCCCGATGGATGGGATGCTCAACAGCCACCCCGGCCTCCTCCCCGAGGTGAGGGGCTCCGCGAGCGTGGCGTGGAGCGTCTACTTCGACATCCCCATAGGCTGCACCGTCCACTTCATCGACCCGAACATCGACACCGGCGACATCGTCAAGCGGCAAGTAATACGGGTCCACAGGGGCGACATGTACGAGAAGCTGTGCTGGGAGACCATAGGCCTCGCCGGCGAGCTGATGGTTTACGCCGTGGGTCAATGGACGAAGGGAACCCTGAAGGGGACTCCTCAGCCCGCGGGGCAGGAGGCGCTCAGGGTCGCCCCCCCGGATGTCCTCGACATAGTCTACAAGAAGCTAAGGGACGGGACCTACAAGCACTTCGTAGACTGAGACGCAGACGAATCTATGGAAAAGGGTGGCGTGGCCCATTTTTTTAGAATTCAGGCT
Source organism: Candidatus Bathyarchaeota archaeon (assembly GCA_030691555.1). Taxonomy (GTDB): domain Archaea; phylum Thermoproteota; class Bathyarchaeia; order TCS64; family TCS64; genus UBA8941. Next base: position 4,634 of record JAUYEB010000225.1, on the reverse strand, counting down.
TGGGCAGGCCTCGTTTCTTATCGTAGCTCGCCTTCACCAGGCCGTAGTAGGGTGGGCTGGGGGCCCAGGGGCGGCTCTTGAACTCTGGGTGGAACTGGGTGCCCAGGAAGAAGTAGTTATCGGGGTACTCGATCATCTCTTTTCTGCGCCCATCGGGGCTCCAAGCGCTGAAGACAATGCCAGCCTTCTCCAGGCGGTCCCAGTACTCGGGGTTGACCTCCCACCTGTGACGGTGGCGCTCATTGATCATCTCCGAGCCGTAGAGACTGTACGCGAGGGTGCCCGGCTTTACGTGGACCGGGTGGGAGCCGAGGCGCATCGTGCCACCCATCTCGTTGACCCCCCTCTGCTCCGGTAATAGGTCGATCACGGGGTTCGGGGTGTGCGGCTCGCACTCGGTGCTGTCGGCGTCCTCGAGCCCTATGACGTCCCTGCTTATCTCGACCACGCTGAGCTGGAGGCCGTAGCAGATGCCGAGAAGTGGCTTGTCGTTGACCCGGCAGTACTCTATCGTCCTGATCTTCCCCAGCGCCCCGCGTTTGCCGAAGCCACCCGGGACAATGACGCCGTCGAAGTCCTTGAGAACCTTGACCTCCTCGGGGTGCTTCTCGAAGTCCTCTGTCTCGATCCATTCGATGTTTATCTTGCAGCCCGATGCCGCCGCGGCGTGGCGGAGCGCCTCGTTTACGCTGACGTAGCAGTCCCTGAGCTCCGCGTACTTCCCGCACATGGCTATGCGGACGGAGTCCTTCGGCTCCTTGTATCTGGCCACCATTGCTTTCCAGTGGCTCCAATCCGCCTTCGGCTTGTCGAGGCCGAGGTACTCCGAGACGACGTCGCCCATACCCTGCCCCTCGAGGACCAGTGGGAGTTCGTAGAGGGTGCCGACGTCGACGCTCGTGAAGACGGCTCGCTCCTCGACGCTGCAGTATAGGGCGATCTTCTGCTTTGCACTGACCGGGAGCTCGCCCTCCTCGCACCGCGCGGCGATTATGTCGGGCTGGAGGCCTATCGCGCGTAACTCCTTTACGCTGTGCTGCGTTGGCTTCGTCTTCGGCTCGCCGACGGCGTCGAGTACTGGGACGAGGGTTACGTGGATCAGCAGCGTGTCTCCGCGCTTCTCCTCCTGCCTCATCTGGCGGAACGCCTCGAGGAAGGGGAGGCTCTCTATGTCGCCGACCGTGCCGCCGCACTCGACGAGGACGACATCGGCGCGGCTCTTCTCGGCGACCAGCCTGATGCGTCGCTTCACCTCGTCGGTGATATGGGGGATTATCTGGACGCAGCGCCCCAGATAACCTCCCTCTCGCTCGCGGCGGATCACCTGCTGGTATAACTGACCACTCGTGACGTTGTTGAGACCCGAGAGCTCCACCCCGAGGAACCGCTCGTAGGCACCGAGGTCCATGTCCGCCTCGTAGCCGTCGTCGAGGACGAAGACCTCCCCGTGGATGTAGGGGTTCATCGTGCCCGCGTCGACGTTCAGGTAGGGGTCGCACTTGATGGCCGTGACCTTGAAGCCCCTGACCTGGAGCATCTTGCCGACGCTGCATGTGACAAGCCCCTTGCCGATGCCGCTCAGCACCCCGCCAGTAATAAAAATGCACTTCGTCAAGCCGGAGACCTGCCCATAATGCTCGAAGATTTCCCGGGGGAGGGCTATAAACCCTTCGAAAAGAATATTTTTTTCTGAAAGTTGGGATCTGCGCCGAAAACAGGCTTCTTAAATGGAAATATCGTAATTTTTAATGTGGAATATCTTAAAATGTCGGGAGGGGTATTCGGGCATCGGTTGTGACGTTTATCCCGAGCTGCTTTAGGGGCGTCTCGTCGCCGTTGTTCAATATGTGAGTGGTGTGCATCTCGCAACCCCTCAGCTTGACGAGCGCCTCGAGGCACCTCCTCGCGTTCTCGTCGCTTACCGCACTCGCCGCTAGTGCATCGAGGACCTCCTTGACGTCGAGCGAGGCGGCGTTGCTCCCGTAGATGCGCTTGAGCCTGATCATGCTGTCGATCACCCTGCGCGATATGAGGTAGGTCTCGTCGGGGAGGCCCGAGATCGCCTTCACTGCGTTCAGGAGGGCGGCGGACTCGGCGTGCATCAGGGGGCTGTTCTTGCCTATGATTATGCGGTTTCCCCCCCTTATAGTGAGCTCGATGGCGGCGCCGCAGAAGATGCCCCTGTGGCCCTTACCCTGCTCCCTCCTCCTCTCCGCGTCCTCCGCTGCCCGCCTGGCGGGGGCGACGACTGAGCGATCGTCCGGCTTCGCGCCCACCTTCGCCATGATCTCATCCATCCTGCGGAGCGTGTCCCTCCCAGTGCTCCCCTCGACGAAGTCCCTCGAGTAGCGGAAGTATCGGCGCACTATCTCCTGCTTCGCCGCCTCCCTGCAGGCCTCATCGTCGATTATGCCCTCCTTCGCCATGTTTACCCCCATGTCGGTCGGCGACCTGTAATTCGTCATGGGGTCGTCGGGGCCGACCATCCTCTCGATCATCCTCTTGAGTATGGCGAAGTTCTCGACGTCGCGGTTGTAGTTTATAGCGGTAACTCCATACGCGGCCTGGTGGAAGGGGTCGACGAGGTTGTAGTCGCCGATGTCGGCGGTCGCGGCCTCGTAGGCGACGTTCACGGGGTGGTTGAGCTCGATGTTCCAGATGGGGAAGGTCTCGAACTTTGCGAAGCCGCTCGCTATGCCCCTCTTCCTATCCTGGTAGACCTGGCTCATGGCGAAGCTCATCTTTCCGCTACCCGGCCCAGGGGCGGTCACTATCACTATCCTCTTCTCCGTGGGGACGTACTCGGGTTTCCCGTAGCCCTCGTCGCTCAGCACCTTGTCGAGGTCGCTCAGGTAGTTGGGTATCTCGTAGCCGATGAAGACGCGCAGGCCGCGGTTCTCTAGGCGCTGCTTGAACTTGAGGGCGCTCCACTCGCCGCTGAATCGGTTTATTACGACCGCCGAGACTGGGAGACCGAGTTCAGCTAGCTCGTTTATGTCCTTCAGGATCTGGTCCTCGTAGGGGAGCCTGCTGTCGCCGCGGATCTTCCTCGCCTCGATGTCCTTCGCCGAGATGCAGTGGACTATCTCGATCTGCTTACCCAACCGCTTGAGCATCTGGATCTTCGTGTCGAGGGCGTATCCGGGGAGGACCCGGCTCGCGTGGTTGTCCCAGCGGAGCTTCCCGCCGAACTCTAGGTAGAGCTTGTCGAAGAGAGCTACCCTCTGCTCGATCTTGGCAACCTGCGCTTCCAGGTATCTGTCGGTGTCGAACCCCGTTCTGGTCGTCATGTGTTGTGCCTCGGAGGGAGACAGGCGGAGAAAGCGACGCTGTGTGCTTCACTCAGCCTTTCGCCGGTCAATACGGGTACCTGTCTCGGTTAATAGTCGGAGATGAGGCTGCGGCCCCTTATTAAACCTGCGCGAGGCTAATCGGTTAACTCGAGGAGTCTCTCGGCGGTCATCTCGGGTGGCTTCGGTATACCCATCAGGGCAAGTATAGTCGGTGAGACGCTACTCAGGCCGAGGCCCTCCCTCAGCTTCGCCTTCTTTAGCTTCGGGTCGCGGCTGGCCACGATGAAGGGGACGGGGTTTGTGCCGTGGCTCGGGTTCGGTTCCCCGTTGGGGTAGAACATCGTCTCGATGTTGCCGTGGTCGCCGGTGATCAGGACCGTGTACCCCTTCGAGAGGCCGGCGTCAACCGCCTGCCCGACGCAGGCGTCCACGACTTCACACGCCTTGATCCCCGCTTGGAGGTTGGCGGAGTGGCCGACGAGGTCCCCGTTGGCGTAGTTGACGAGTATGAAGTCGTAGACTCCCTTCGCGATCTCGGGGAGGAGCTTCCCGGTTATCTCGGGGGCGCTCATCTCGGGCTTCTCCTCGTAGCTGGGGACCTTGGGGCTCGGGACGAGGATGCGGTCCTCACCCTCGACGGGGTCCTCTATCTGGCTGTTGAAGAAGAAGGTGACGTGCGCGTACTTCTCCGTCTCCGCGATCCTGAGCTGCCTGAGGCCCCTCGCGGCGAGGACCTGGGCGAGGTTGTTCTCAACAGTGTTCTGGGGGAAGGCGACGGGGAGGGCGAGGTGCTTGTCGTACCCGCTCATGCAGACGAAGTGGACCCTCGGGAACTTCTTTCTTGGGAAGTGGTCGAAGCCGTTCTGGGTCAGGGCGTAGGTGATCTGGCGTGCGCGGTCGCTTCGGAAGTTCCAGAAGATGACCGAGTCCTCGGCGTCGATGGTGGCGACGGGTTTGCCCTTCTCCGTCATGACGATCGGCTGGACGTAGTAGTCTGTCGGGTCGCCCCTCTGGTAGGCGTGGTCGACGGCCTCCAGAGGGTCGGTCTCCCTCCACCCCTCACCGAGGGTGAGGAGGTCGTACGCCTTCAGGGTCCTGTCCCAGTTCGTGTCCCTGTCCTTCGCGTAGTAGCGGCCCACCATCGTCGCTATCCTGCCGACGCCCTTCTCCCTGATCTGCCTCTGGGTCTCCTCGATGAAGCCCTTCGCGGAGCGCTCGGGGACGTCGCGGCCGTCGAGGAAGCAGTGGATGTAGACGTCGTTGAGGGCGTGGCGCTTGGCGAGTTCGAGGAGTGCGTAGAGGTGGAGGGTCGAGCCGTGGACGCCCTGGTCGCTGAGGAGC
>JAUYEB010000104.1 GCA_030691555.1 Candidatus Bathyarchaeota archaeon | reverse complement strand
GTAGCTCAGCTCGGGGACGTCGACGAGCTCCGGCCTCTCCTTGGGCGAGTAGAGCCTCTTCAGCTCCTTCCTGAGGTCGCTCTTCTCCATGGGTTCCCGTGTTTATTTCTGGTATATCTGGGTTAGGAGGATGGGTGGAGGGGCGATACACTTAACATTCATCATGCATCTTTTCCGGGTGATGAACCTCAAGGTCCTGAAGCTCTGCGGGTTCTTCGGCATGGTCACGCCCCTCTTCGGTCTCTTCATAGTGGCGGCGAGCATCTGGGCTGCCCCCTGGTTCAGCTGGACCGCCAACGCCCTGAGCGACCTCGGTGCAGAGGGGTTCGAGTCGGTCCTCTTCAACTCCGGGTTGCCCATGACGGCGGCCCTCATGATGATGTTCAGTGCGGGGCTCTTCGAGATGACGAAGGGGGACCTGATCGGGCAGGCGGGGAGCGCCCTCCACCTGGCGGCGAGCGTCCTCCTGATAGGGATAGGGGTGGCGAACATCAACGTGGAGCCGTGGCACTACTACGTGAGTGTGGGGTTCTTCGTGACGCTACCGCTGGCTGTGGCTGCGATCGGGCTCTTCTGCTTCAGGAAGAGGATGAGGTTCTACGCCCTCCTCGCGTGGGGGACCGCCATTCTCGCTGCGGGCGTCTGGCTCCTGCCGTGGCCCTCCGTGGCCATCCCGGAGGCGTTGTCTGTCTCGTTCATCTCGATCTGGCAGATACTCCTCGCTTACTGGATGTATACCCGTAAGGAAGTCAAGCTAGGGGAGTAGACGGTTGCCCCCGGCCGGGTTGAACGGGGAGGCGTTCACCGCGCGTATATCTATTGTACGCCGAGCTTGCGCATCGTGATCAGGGCGACCGCCTTGGCGCACTCGACTAGCTCGTCGATGCTGGCGTTCTCGTCCTGACCGTGCCCGTTGCTGTAGGGGCCGCCCACGCCGAAGTTGACGCACGGCATGTGCCCGTCGACGACCTGGTAGTTCATGTCGGTGCTGGCGAGGGTGCCCGTGAATGGGAGCTTCTTGCCTACGGCTTCCTGTATGAGGGCCCGGCATTCGAGGGCGTAGGGGTCGGTCGCGGGGACGACGTAGCCCTCGCGGAAGTTGATGGTCTCGAGCTCGTACTGGAGGTCGGCGTCCGTGGCCTTTACGCCGTCGAGGACGGTCCTGAACTCGGCCTGCGTCCCCTCGTAGGTCTCGCCGGGTATCATGCCGCGCAGGACCTCCTCCTCGCAGAGGTCGGGGACCGTGGCCCCCTGCACGCCGCCCCTGATGGTGCCTATGTTGAGCATACCGGTGGGGCACTCTATTCCCTTCTCCCTTAGCCCCTCGCCAAAGTCGATGCCGGGGGTCGGGTACTTGCGCCTGAGGAGGACGTTCCTCCAGTAGTCGTCGAGGGCGACGTTGAGTTTGCTCATCTTCTCGATGGCGTTGACGCCCATGATCGGGACCTGCCCGTGGTAGCTCTTGCCCCGGGTGCGTACGAGGAAGCGTGTCCTCCCCATGGCGCTCAGGCCGATGCCGGTCATGGAGCCGTCGAGCTGGATGCCGAGGTCCGCCTTCACTATGCCCTCCCTTATGAGGTAGCCGAGCCCCGCGACGCCGCCTATCTCCTCGTCGCAGTTCGCGGTGACTACGAGGTCGCCCCTGAGCCTGACGCCCGCCTCCTTGATCGCCTCGAGGGCGAGCAGGAGCGCCGCCGTCTCCCCCTTGTCGTCGCCGACGCCGCGACCCCAGATGTAGCCGCCGCCCCTGTCGAAGGCGCTCTTCCCGTACTTGCTCGTCTTCGTGACCTCGCCGCCGAGGGGGTCGACGCTCCAGCCCTGCTTCTGTATGGCCGCGGTGTCGGTGTGGGCGCTTATGTGGAGTGTTGGTCCCCCACCTGTGCCCTTGAGGCGGGCGACGAGGTTAGTCCTCGGCCCTTCGAGGCCGATGTGCCTCGCCCCGCTGAGCCTCATGTACTTCTCAGTCGCCTCGTGGAGCGAAGTGGCGTATCCGAGGTGGTTGTACCTCTCCTCGAGGACGCCGCAGACCTTGTCGTAGTCGTGCCCCGGCGGCACCTGTGTGTCTATCCTGAGGAGCTTCTGCAGGAGCTTGACCGTCCTGTCCCTACCCGATTCGATGGCTCCGAACACGCGGGTCTCGAGCTTGTCCATGCCTCACACTTCACCGCCTTGGGTATGTAATATTTTGGCGCGTCCACCCCTTGGTGTTCTAGGTTTTATCTACTCGCTGCCAAATGTTGGAGGGGGACGGCCGTGAACGGGAAATTATCCATCAACCTGACGAGACTCACCGACTCCATCGCCGAGATGGGCAGGATAGGGAGGAGGCCCGGCCTCAGGGGCGTGACGAGGCTCGCCCTGAGCGAGGAGGACGGCGAGGCGCGCGACCTCCTCGTCCACTGGATGAAGGACGAAGGGCTCAGGGTCAGCGTCGACAGCATAGGGAACGTCTTCGGCGTCAGGGAGGGCTCCGACCCCGGTCTGAGGCCGGTAATCATGGGCTCCCACCTCGACACGGTGATAGACGCCGGCGTCTACGACGGCGCATACGGCGTCCTCTCCGCCCTCGAGGTCGTCAGACGCATCAAAGAGGAGAGAATCAAGACAAAGCGCCCGATCGGGGTGGGCTGCTTCACGAACGAGGAGGGGGTCCGCTTCCAGCCGGACATGATGGGGAGCCTCGTGAAGACGGGCGGCTACCCCCTAGACAAGGTGTACACGCATAAGGACGACGAAGGCGTCACCGTCAGGGAGGCGCTGGAGGGGATAGGCTACCTCGGGTCCGCCGGCGTCGACCCCGAGGCCTACTTCGAGCTACACGTCGAGCAGGGCCCCGTCCTCCACAGGCGCGGCGCCCAGATTGGCGTCGTCGAGGGGGTACAGGGCATAGCGTGGTGGAGGATGCGGCTACACGGCGAGGCGAACCACGCTGGCACGACGCCCCTCGACATGAGGAGGGACGCCATGGCGGGGGCGGCGGAGCTCTACACCCGCCTGCTGGGGTCGGTGACGCGGTGCGGAAACGCCGTCTGCACCATGGGTAAGCTTCGGCTCGAACCGGGCGCCATAAACGTCGTCCCAAGACTCGCCGACTTCACCGTAGATTACCGCTCATACGACGACGCCACCTTCAGGGAGGGGAAGGCGGAGGTGGAGCGGACGGCCGGGGAGGTCGCGGAGCGCCGAGGGCTCAGACTGGAGAAGGAGATGACGGCTAACTTCCAGCCCGTCCACTTCAGGCCCGAGATGGTCGACGTTGTGGAGGGCGAGGCGAGGGGGCGGGGATACTCGACACTCAGGCTCCCCAGCGGGGCGGGGCACGACGCCCAGTTCATGCACACGGCCTGCCCGACCGCCATGATATTCGTCCCCTCCGTGAACGGCGTCAGCCACAGCCCAGATGAGTACAGCGAACCCGAGGACCTGGAGAGGGGCGCAAACGTCCTCCTCGGCTGCGCACTCGCCAGGGCGGGCGTCTAAAAGACTTTTATTGTATAGAAACCATCGCCGCAAGGGGCCTTCACCCGTAGGCGCTCGCATAAGAACGGTCTATATACCGCAATTTCTTTGGTACCTCCAATTGTGACCCGACGATGAAGAATGCCGCTTTACTCGTCTCGATTATGCTTCTAGCAAGTCTGCTCGCCCCCTCCCTGGTCGCCGCGTCCATCTCGGCAAACCAGACGACTCCGGAACCGGAAATTTTGGAGCCGGTCGCATTAACAAACTCGACGGACACCCAGGTGGACGACCTTGCGCGCCCCACGGGGCTGATGGCGTTCTCCGAGGGGTTCAGGTTCAGGCACCTGTTCCTCCTCCAGTCGTCGTGCTCCTCCGCGAGCGCCTTGACCCTCGCGGCGATGGCGCGAGGCTCTTTGCAGGTGTACTCCTCCTCGACTCCCTCGAGGTACTCGAGGCTCTTATCGGGCATCCACCCCTTGAACGCGGGCATGCGTATCGCTACTAACTCCCCGATCCACGGTTAACACCTTTCCCGACGCCGCCGGATCTAAATTCGAAAGGTATGAAAGGGACCTCTGAGAGGATTGGGTGAAATGACAATGAACGGAAAATGCCTAGTCGTTTACTACTCGAAGGGTGGTAACACGAAGACGGTCGCCGAGAAGGTCGCCAAGAGGATGGGCGGTGAACTCTGCGAGGTCAACGAGCAGGGCGTCACGCAGCCCGGCTTCGACCCCTCGGCCTACGGCCTAGTCGTGATCGGGACACCCGTCAACGGCTTCTCGACCTCCCTCCCCATACAGGGCTACCTCACCCAGAACAAGGGGAAGCTCCCCGCCGTCGCCTTCTACGCGACCTACAGCCTCCACCCCATGGGGACACTCGGCGGCATGGAGAAGCTAGCCGGGAAGAAGCCGGTAGCCACCGAGAAGTTCAAGTCGAGCGACATAAAGCTCGGCAAGATCGACGCTAAGGTCGACGGCTTCGTGGCCGCCCTTAAGAAATGAGTCCCTCTCTTCGGGGCTTTTTTTTAGAAAATAGCTGTTTTTACGGGTAGACCCTGCGCATGTCCCTGGGGAAGGGGATGGTGTCCCTGATGTGCTCAAGCTTTAGCATCCACGTCAGGACGCGCTCGACGCCGAGGCCGAAGCCGCTGTGCGGCACAGTGCCCCACTTCCGCAGCTCCATGTACCACTTGTAGTCCTCGGGGTTGAGGTTGTCGTCGAGGACGCGCTGGAGGAGCTGGTTGTAGTCGTGTACGCGCTGGCCGCCTCCGATGATCTCGCCGTAGCCCTCGGGGGCGAGTAGGTCGCCCGACTTCGTCGTGTCCGGGCGGGCGGGGTCGGGGAGGTGGTAGAAGGGCTTGATCCCCGTGGGGAAGCCCGTGACCCAGAAGGGCAGGTCGAAGTGCTTCGTCAGCGGCGCCTCCTGCTGCCAGCCGAAGTCGTCCCCCCAGAGCATCTCGACGCCGTCCTTCTGCAGTATCTCCACGGCCTCGTCGTACTTGATCCTCGGGAAGGGGGTCTCTATCTTGAGCAGGTCCTTTGGGTCCCTGCCGCAGGTCTGTATCTCCTTGGGCATCGTCTCCGCGAGGTGGTGGGCGATGTGTGTGACGAGGGCGTCCCCGACCTTCATTATGCCGTCGTGGTCGGTCCACGGCTCCTCAACCTCCATGTGCCAGAACTCGGTGACGTGGCGGCGGGTCCTGCTGGGCTCGGCCCTGAAGCTCGGCGCGATCGTGTATATCTTGCCGAGGCTGCTTATCATCGCCTCCGCGTAGAGCTGCCAGCTCTGGCTCAGGTAGACGTTCTTCTTGTCGAAGTACTTGACCTCGAAGAGGGTCGAGCCTCCCTCGCATGCGGCGCTTGTGAAGCTGGGGCTCTGCGTCTCCGTGTAGCCGTTCTCGGCGAACCACGCCCTCGCCGCCTTGAGGAACTCGGCCTTTATCTTGAAGATGCTCTGCAGCCTCGGGTCACGAACCTGCAGGTGCCTGTTGTCCAGTAGGAACTCTAGGCCGTGCTCCTTCTTAGTGATGGGAAAGTCCGGCTGAGCCTCGTAGACTGTGCCGAGGTTATTGACGGAGAGCTCGTAGCCACCCGGGGCGCGCTGGTCCACGCGGGCCTTCCCCCCCAGCTCGAGGGTGGACTCCATCGTGAGCCTCTCGAGGTTATTGAAGGTGGCTTCGTCGACGTTCTTCTTGTTCACGGTGCACTGGAGTACACCCGTGCCGTCGCGTATGTGGAGGAACACGAGGCCCCCGCTGCTCCGGCTGTTGTAGAGCCAGCCGCGGATCTGGACCTGCTCCTCGTCGTGCTTCCCGCCAAGTATCTTGGCTATGTCCACGAAACCGGTCATATCGACCGAAAACACAGGGAGGGGATGGGATATAACCCCTTCGTTCGAGCTACGGGGAACGGGTGGAACGGAGGTTTGGTACGGGTGTTCCACGTCCACCGCGCCGTTCGTGCATATCGAACGCTCGTTCGGAAATGTGGGTTAATCCGACCGATCGGCGTGCTCTGCAGGCATGACCACAGCCGATCTCCGCCGCCCCTCGAGGCGTGGGAGACTCTTCCCCGATCTGACGATTGACAGGTACAACGAGACCATCTCAGGCCAGCTCGAAAAGAAGACGTGGAGGAACGGGTCCCTCTGCGCCCTCACCGCGGCGATGACGCTCCTCTCCTCGGAGGGTATGAGGATCGCGGACTCGCTGGACCTGGTCTCAAACGTCTTGAAGGCCAATTGGCTCATCCCCCTGCCATACTTCGTGATCCAGACCGTAGGCTTCCAGAGGGGGCTGACGGCGGGGCTCCTCGTCGACGTCGACTCGATCAGGGAGCGAGGCGATGACTTGGAGGGGGTCAGGATCATCTACACCGTGACAACGAAGGGGGAGAACCTCGCCACCCTCCGGGACACCGTCGAATCCACCCTATACTGGACGGGAGAGGTGAAGAGGCGGCACGGCCTCCGCTTCGCCTCCGAGGTCTGGGTCGTCACCGAGGAGGGGAACTACGCCGAGAACCCCGAGTTCTACGCCGACCTGGAGGAGATGGGCGCCATAGTGGTCGCCACCCCGAGTAAGTACGAGACTCCCCTCGGCAGCCGATTCAAGACGCGGGCACTCCAGTACGCCGCCGACCTCCGAAGGGATAGGGGCATCGACGGCGACCATGACTGGGTCTACCACCAGGATACGGAGACGATGATCGGCGAGGACACCGTTCTGGGGAACCTCGACTTCGTCCTCAACGCGGACAGCGGCACAGTGGCGGGCTCGGGGATAATCCTCTACCCGCAGGGGTGGGGGGACGGGTACACGAACCTGCAGGAGACTACCCGCTCCTTCGCGGACCTGAGCGCCGCGGGGCAGGCGAACCTCTGGGGCTGGGTCCCATTCGGCTACCACGGCTCCCACATCCTCATCAGGGCGGACGCCGAGGCGGCCGTCGGCTGGGACTATGGGAGGGTGCGCTCAGAGGACCTTCTCTTCAGCGTCCGGCTGAGGGAGAGGTTCGGGCGATGCATAGGGGCGATGAAGGGCTTCGCGTACGAGAAGCCCCCCTTCACAGTGAGGGACCATCTCAAGCAGAGGCGCCGATGGATACTCGGCAGCTTCGAGGTGCTCGGGAGGGGGGACGTGGGGCTGAGGAAGAAGGCCCCGATCATCTACAGCGCGGTCTCCTGGCTCTCCGCCCTCCCAAGCCTCGCGGCGACCATCTTCACGCTCGTCCACCCGAGCGGCGGCTTCATCCCCTACCTGAGCGGCGCCTTCACGGGTCTGGTCTGGTGGTCCCTATTCAACAGCTACATGGTCGGCTACGAGCTACACAGGGGCTACACCGGCACAAGGAAAGGGATGGTCGGTTTCCTGAGGGACACACTGGTGGGGATGGCGGCGGACGCCACCGCACCCTGGTACGCCCTCCTCTCGAACACGAGGGGCTACGAGGAGATCAGCAAGGACACTCCGCCCGTGGACGACGCCCTCGATGACGAATCCGGTTACGAGGGTGTCGAGCAAGGTGGCGAGGGGGCCGAAATCCCCCCCGTGAAGGATAGTGATAAAGGGGCAAGCGGCTAGAGTTGGCTCAATGAAGATACTCGCGTTGATCGGGAGCCCCCGCGTGGGGGGGAACACTGACCTGCTCGTCGACGCCGCCCTCGCCGAGGCCGCGAAGCAGGGGCACACGGGGGAGAAGCTCCACCTCTACGACTACGAGATCAAGCCATGCGTCGACTGCCGCGCCTGCAAGAAGGGGGAGCTCGTCTGTGTCCAGAAGGACGACATGCCCAAAATCTACAAGGCGATAGATGCAGCCGACGCCCTCATCCTCGGCACACCCATCTACTGGTACGGACCCACGGCCAAGATGAAGCTCCTCATCGACCGACTCCGCCCATACGTAGCCAACCGACGCCTCGAGGGAAAGAAGGCATACCTCATAGCCCCCTCCGAGGAGGGGCCCAGCGCCTGCGGGCCGCTCGTCGACAGCCTGAAGATGAGCTACAAGTACCTCGGCCTCGTCTACGCGGGGGAGGCGCTCGTCACCGCCAACGAGAAGGGCGAGGTGGCGAAGAAGCCGGGGGAGATGGAGAAGGCGCGCCGCCTCCTCAACGATCTTTAGAAAAGCTTTCTTGAATATCTGCCGCGGTAAGAACTTCTATGCCCTCTTTTGATGCCTCACGAGCTAACTTCCTGTCTTCCGTCACAAGTGTATAACCGCTAACCATGGCGGCATTCAGATAGGCTGCATCGTAAAATGTAAGCCCGCACTTGCCCGCAAGGTTGAGAACCTTCACAGGGTCATCAACATCAAGATTCTGAGTCCTCATCTTCTTAACGATCCCGGAAATACCGTCAAGCATCACCGCTGCTTTCTCAGGGGAAGTAGTTTTTGTGAGATATGCCTCAGCTCTAAAGACGTTTCCTATCTCGAAAATTGTGAGTGGTAGAATTCTAAAGTCCTCAGTTACGTGTCTGAAGACCCTTGACCGCATTTTAATTAAAATAATGATGCTACTCGCGTCGAATAGCCGTGGCTTCATCTTTCGTCACGGTCCCTGCGAATGTCCTCGATGATGTTCTTTGTTGGTATATCTTGGAGAAGTTCGGCAACCTCATCTACTATCCTATCCGTCTCCTCGGCTTCGAGGCGTTCTGCTTCCTTCTCCAGTGTTTCGCGAATGAGGGCGCTCACGTTAACGCCGTGGCGGTTGAGTTTCTCCTTTAACTCCTTTGGGACTTTTGCGGTCACGGTCTCCGTAGCACCCATAACGGTAACACCTAAATTGGTATTACCGAAACGGTGTAATTAAATATTGTCTATTACCGCGTGAAGAAGGCTCCGAGACCCGTCTGGCGTGGGCGCCCCACGAGTTCGTCGAAGCTCATGTCTAGGGCGTCGAGCACCTGCTCGAAGGTGCCCTCTAGGTACTCCTCCATCTTGTTGATATCGACGTCCTTCTTCCCTGCGATCTGCACGGGCTTCACCCCGTCCTTGGTGACGACGTAGCTGATTATGTCCCCCTCCTTGAGCTCGTAGCCCTGCTCCTCCAGCATCCTGCCCGCCTTGACGTGCTGGGGGTTTGTGTCGTAGCCGGCGAGGCCCTTGCCGAGCATCATGCTGAAGGCGACCTCCTCTATGGCGAACTCCCTGTTCTTGAGGCGGTGGTTTACGGTGGTGACGAGGTTCTTTATCTCCTCCTTGGCGTGGGGGAACTCCTCGGGCTTCTCGACGTTACTGAGGATGGTGGTGAGCTTCATGAAGGCGTCCTTGAGGATCGGGGGGATGTGGCGCTTCTTGCCCGTCAGCCCCTTTATGTCGAGCTTCCCGTCCGGGTAGACGCCTAGGTAGTTCTTCTTCCGGCTGCTGAATATGGCGTAGCGGTACTGCTTGTCGACGTCGAGGTCGATGCTGAGCTCGGCGTCGGCCCAGGAGACGAGGCCGTCTATCTGTTCCTTCGTCGGCTTCTCGAGGAAGACGGAGTCTGTGTCGCCGTAGATGACCTCTATGCCTAGTTGCTGGCTCTTGTCGACGGCCTTGTTCATGGCGTATCGGCCGACGGCCGCGGTGCTCTCGGCGAGGGGCGGGCAGTAGAGGGGGAAGCTCTCGGAGCCGAAGACCCCGTAGCTGGCGTTTAGGAAGACCTTGAGGGCCTGCGTGACGACGTCGTAGTACTGGCGCTCCTCGACGCTCAACGTCTTGTCCCTGCTGAGGGGCTTGTACCACTGGACGCGCAGGTCGCGCAGGCTTCCGATTATGAGGCTGGCCATGCCGCGGTTCTTGGTGCAGACCCAGTGGGGGGTGCCGGGGACGAGGTTGTCCCTGCACTCGGGGTGGTTGCAGAGTATGGTGTCGTAGCTTAGGTTCCAGTTGCGTATGGCGCTGGGGTAGAGGCTGGCGAAGTCGCAGACGACTACGCCGAAGTGGGCGCCGGGTTTGGGGTCCCTGACTATGGCGCCCTGGTACTTCTTCCCCTTGATTGCGCTGGTGGTGCTGGTCTGCCCCTTCACGTCGAGGATGTCCTGCGTGTTGGGGATGAGCCAGCCTCGCTTGCGGTGCTCCCACTCCATCAGGGCGAGTATCCACCTGCTGACGCCGTTCCGCGTCACGTCCTCCATTATCATCTTGCTGATGCGGGTGAGGAGGACTATGAGGTTCATGGCGAGGTCGTGGTTGAATGCTGTTAGCTGGTAGGTGAGGTCGGCGTCGTTTAGGCAGTACTGGGCGAGGTCCTGCATGTTGGCCGCCGTGATGTCGCCGATCTGGAGCTTCTCCATGTTCAGGAGAGTCTTCGATATCTCGTTGAGTGTGTTCTCCCTGTATTTGTTGCCGAAGGCGTAGCCCTGTATGCTCCTGTTCATGAAGAACTTGTAGAGGTCGAGGTGGACGCCGTTTCTGAGGAAGGCGAATCTCCGCCCCATCACGATGGGGTTCTCGGAGTCGGGGACGCCGAGGTTCCTCGCCCTGTTGCGGAGGAAGCGGAAGTCGAAGTCGTCCCCGTTGAAGGTGAGGACCACCGGGTACTCGTCTAATATCCTGAAGGTGTCCCTGATGATGTCGCGCTCGTCGGTGTAGACCTTGACCTCCGCGCCGAGTACGACGGGGGTCTCGACGTCGTGGCCGGTGTCGTTGAGAACTATTATTCGGCGGAAGCCGTCGCTGCCCGCGAAGCCGACGGCGGTGATGGGCTCCTGGGCCTCGTCGGCGTTGGGGAGCCTGTTCTGGACGCTGGGGCGGACCTCGATGTCAACGGCGACGCGGCGCAGCTTGGGGACGGGGCACTGTAGGAGGCGCGTCCACTCCTTCATGTTGCCCCTGAACTCGGGCTCGATCTTCTCTAGGATGGCGTCGATCTTCGCCTCGGTCTCGGCGTCGAGGGTGTAGCCGGCGTCGACGAGGTTGCCGTTCTCCACCCTGTAGGGCATTCCCGTGATGAGTTGCCTGTCATAGATGTAGCACTGGTAGTACCTGATGCGGCTCTCCCAGCTGTCGCCGATGATGCTGCGTATGGGCTGGCCCCTGCCTCCGCCGATGCTTAGGGGGTCCTTGGCGACGACCTTCGTGACCATGATTTCTTGGTCTGCGAGGGGGTCGTGTTTCTTTACCTCCTCCATGAAGAAGTAGCCCTCGTGGCGGAGTAGGCGCTGGTTCTTCTCAAGCTCCTTGATGGGTTGCCTGCTTATGCAGTAGGGGAGGTGGCTCGTGTTGTCGTACCAGAGGTAGACCTGCTGGCTCACGGGCTCGTAGAGGCGGAGGTAGGCCTTCTGCTCCGCGCCGTCGTAGCCGGCGCTGACGAGGTAGCTCGTGGGCAGGTT
>JAUYEB010000079.1 GCA_030691555.1 Candidatus Bathyarchaeota archaeon | reverse complement strand
GGGTTATCCGCTTCTTCTCAACGAGCTCGTTGTAGCCGTACTGTTTGATTTTCGCCTCGGCCTCTGCGGAGGTGATACCGTTCTCATTGGATTGTAGATCAGTCAGTATTTCATGAACGTCTCTTGTGTACCATTGCTTCTTCTCCAAGCAATCACCGCGTGTCCCTTTCCTAGAAATTCAGTACCCCTAAAAAGATTTAGGCCGACATTTTCCGCGGATAAAATCTGTTATAGGCTGTGGCTGCGACCTTATTCTGATTGTCTTGGTTAAGAAAGCGAAAGTCGATTTGGCTCTGATCAGGGAGAAGCTAAACTCCAGCCTCCTGAGCGATGTGCTCGACGGAATGGGGATAAGGAACCAGTGCATGTCTCAGGGGGTCCGCCCCGCCTACCCCGGCGCCACGGTCGTCGGGTGGACGCACACAATGCTCATGGTCGACCAGCACGAGCCGGAGCAGGACACATTCAAGCTGCAGCTCGAGGGGATTGACTCGCTGAAGGGCGACGACCTCATGGTTGTCGCATCGAACGGCTCAACCTCCGCCGCGCTTTGGGGGGAGCTGCTCTCTACAGCCGCGAGGTGCAGGGGCGCGACGGGAGCCGTCATCGACGGCCTCGCCCGTGACGTGAGGCAGATCGAGGAGATGAAGTTCCCAGTATTCGCGGCGGGGTTCCGCCCCATTAGCAGCAAGGGCAGGGTCGTCGCCGTGGGCTACGGGTGCAGGATAAGGTGCGGCGGCGTCTACGTCGAGGAGGGGGACCTGATCGTCGGCGACATCGACGGCGTCACGGTCGTCCCGGACACAGCCGTTGAGGAGGCCGTGGAGCGAGCCCTCGAGAGGGCGAGCAGCGAGAGGGTTACCCGAAAGGAGCTTCTAGCGGGTGCCAAGCTCAGCGAGGTTTACGCGAAGTACGGCACCATCTAGCTAACCCCGATGAGCAGGAGGACCCGGTAGACCACCCCGCCCAGGGCCACGGCGAGCGAGACCTCGACGAGGCTTATCAACGCGGCGGTCCTCCTCCCGAACTCCCTCGCCAGCACCGCTATCGTCGCTATGCAGGGGATGTATATCATCACGACGAAGGCGAAGACGAACATCTGCGCCGGCGTCAGGATGAGGGCGAAGTTGGTAGTACCCATCATCGAGGCGAGGAGAATCAGGGTGAGCTCCTTCCTCAGCACCCCGAAGATGAGGACGACGCCCGTGGCCGCGGGGAGGCCGAGCCACCAGACCGTCACCGGGCTCAGGGCGACCTGGACGAGCCCGAGTAGCCCGACCGCGTTGGCGGCGTAGATTACGAGGTTCCCCGCCACCATGATGGGGAAGGCCTCGAAGACGAAGTCCCTGAGCCGGAACCAGGTGCGCTGCGTCGTCACCTTGACTGTGGGGCGCTTGTAGCCCGGCATCTCCATGATGAGGCCCACCGGCTCCCCCGGCAGGGCCTTGAAGGCTATCCTGCCGAGGGCGAAGATGAGCACGAAGTCGAGGACGTAGAGCGCCACCGCCCAGCCGAAGCCGAGATACGTCGCCACGAGCCCCATTATGACGATGCTCCTCGCCGCGCAGGGGACCAAGCTGGAGACGAAGGCGCAGATCAGCCTCTCCCTCTCCGTCTCCATAATAGAGCACCCGAGGCACGCCGGCACGTTGCAGCCGAAGCCGAGCATCATCGGGATGAACCCCTTGCCGTGCAGCCCGATCCTGTGCATGAGCGAGTCCATGAGGAAGGCGACGCGTGCCAGGTAGCCGGAGTCCTCTAGGAGGCTGAGGATGAGGAAGAATGGCACGATGTAGGGGAGGGCTATCGACGTCCCCGCGATCACCCCCTCGATTAGCCCGTTCCAGACGAAGTCCTGAACGGCCCCCCTGCCCAGGGCGGAGTAGAACGCTGCCCTGAGCACATCGAACGCGGCCCCAAGCGCCCTCGACGCGAAGTCTCCGAAGGTGAAGATGGTGTAGAACATGCCGACGATGACGGCCACCATCACGGCGTACCCGAGGACCGGGTGGCTCGTCGCCTCCTCGACCCCCCTCCAGAGGCTCCCCCTGAACTCCACGTGCTCCGTCGCCTCGGCGGCGACCCGGCTCGCCTGTGCGTAGCGCTCCGAGGCTATGACGCTGGCGGCGTCGTGTCCGTGTATCTCCTCGACCCTCGCGCGCGCCCCCGCCACCCTCTCCCTGAGGCTGGGCACCTGCGAGTAGGCGAGTGCCTCGATCTCCTCGTCCCCCTCGAGGAGCTTGATCGCCACCCACCTGCGCGGGTAGGGGGTATCCAACCCCTCGGCCCCCTTCAACACCCCCTCTATGATCCTCTCGATCTCGGGGCCAAACGGGAGGGGGCGGGACGCCTCTCGATTCGCCTCGTGCATCTTCACCGCCTCCGCCATCAGCTCCTGTAGGCCCTCGTTCTTGGTGGCGGTCGTGGGGACGACCGGGACACCCAGCAGATCGGAGAGGCGTGCGGCGTCGACCCTGATGCCCCGCTTCTCCGCGGTGTCCACCTGGTTCAACGCCACTATCATGTGGGGCTCCAGCTCGAGGAGCTGCGTCGTGAAGAAGAGGTTCCTCTCCAGGGCGGAGGCGTCGACGACGTTGATTATGGCGTCGGGGTGCTCGACGGCGATGTACTCCCTGCTCACCCTCTCCTCGAGGCTGAAGGTGCTGAGGCTGTATATGCCGGGGAGGTCTACGACGTCGACGGTATAGCCGCCGTAGACGAGCGTCCCCTCGGCCCGCTTCACCGTCTTCCCCGGCCAGTTGCCGACGTGCTGGTGGAGTCCGGTGAGCTGGTTGAATATGACGCTCTTGCCGACGTTGGCGTTGCCGGCGAGGGCGAGGGTGAGCTGCGCTTTTTCACGCCGGGTCTCAGTGGAATCCGTGTGGCAGCTCAAGCGGCGTCACTTCTGTCTCGCTGTGGGACGCGGCGCGTCGTTGGGATGAAGGTGACCCGATTCCCCGTTTTCGATCTCGACATAGACCTTGTCGGCAAGCTCCCTGCCCAGGGCGAGGCTCGTGTCCCTAACGGAGACCTCCACGGGGCCCTGGAAGGGCGCTGCGTTGACGACCCTAACCCTCGCGCCCGGCGTCAGCCCCATGTCCATTATCC
>JAUYEB010000078.1 GCA_030691555.1 Candidatus Bathyarchaeota archaeon | reverse complement strand
CGCCGACGGCCTCCCAGAGCCTCCGCTGGTCGATCTGCGCCTCCTCGGCTTCCCGTATCTGGCTGAGGAGGAGGCGTGAGGCGACGTCGCCGAGTTGCCGTTGCAGTGAGTCGGATAGGGCCTCCCAGAAGAGGTCGCCGTCACCGAGACGGGGGTCGAGGAGGATACAGTCGTGGCTCTCCGCCATCTCGGTGAACTCCCTCTCGGTCATTTCCTCGACCCGGCTATAGGGGAGGATCGTCACTGTGAGGCCCTGGGGGGTTCTCGGGGGCTTTAGGGCTTCCATCTTTATCAGCAGCACCTTCGCGGGGGGGTCCAGTCTTCTCAGTTGGCTGGAGAGTGGGGGCCCCGTCCTCTTCGGGGTCAAGGCGGCCACTCACGCCAGCAGCGTGTCGAGGAGCGCCTTGCTCTTGCCGTCTATCAGGAGGAGTGAGACGAGCTGGAGGAGGGTCTGGTCGTCGCTGAATATGGCGGACTCGAAGGGGTTTTCCATGCTCTGGGAGGAGATTCTGGCGAGGAGGAATCGGCGGTGGTCGCTGTTTATGAAGAGGAGGGGTGTCTCGACCTCGACTTGTTTGACCTGGTAGATGTAGGCTAGCTCCCGGGCGAGGGCGTTGTGCTTCGGGTCGAGGGGGGAGTAGAGCCTGACGTCGACGCCCTCCTCCTGCATCTCATCGAGCAGCCTGTGGGCCGAGTTGAAGAGTATGCCGAGGCCGTCCTCGTTGGTGAGTATTATGAGCTCATTCTGTGACTGCCGGATTTTCCGCCTAATTTATCCAAGAAATGGGTTCTGGAGGATCGAAAAACAAGATATCGGAGAATAAGATTTTGTCTCAGGCGTAGTGATAATGTTAACCACGTCTTGGACGATCAGACGAAAAAATTAGACTAAAAAGAGTACACCTACTTCTTTTCCAGGTAGGAGACGTTGTTTACAACGGAAACCTCAATCTTGGCGTTCAAGTCACGGGCGTCGATCCTCTTCTTCAGCTGGGTCCTCAGGTAGTTTGCATCCTTACCGGTGACCTCAACCTTGACTAGGCCGGACTTTCCACTCAAGAACTTGTCGATTATGGGGTCATACTTGCTGCCCTTTCTATACTTCCTAGAGGGCTTCTTCTCGACGTCTACCAATCTGAATGGTACATCACTCATTTTTTTCGCCTGCATAAAAAACGTTCACATGAGTTTTTAAATCTATTGATAGGATTAGATGTCATGACTTCTTATCAAGTTGAAATATACCGCGGGGGTTTAAGTTGACTAACCCCATTGGGTTACAGGTGTGGTGCCTATAGTAGGCAGACTTGTCTTATCGATTCTTTGAAGGTTTTCACTCCGAGTTCAAGTTGTTTTAAGGTTATGTATTCGTCAGGTGTGTGCGCCTGGTCGATGCTTCCGGGGCCGCAGATGACGGTGGGTATCCCGGCGGCCGTGTAGTTCACCGCCTCGGTGTAGTATGGCGCGCCGGTGGGCTGCTTCTTCAGCATCTTGGTCAGGAGCCTGACGACCTCGCTGTCCTCGGGGACGTCGAGGGGTTTGCCGGCGGTGACGCCGAGTATGTCCGCCTTGAACTCGGGGTCCTTGGCCCTGCACGCCTGGATCGCCTCCTTTATCCAGCCCCTGCTCACGGCGGGTTTCTCGTGTCCTGGGATCAGCCGGGTGTTCAGGGTCAGGGTGCACTGGTCGGGGATTATGTTCGCCTTGAATCCGCCGTTTATGAGGGTGCACTCGACGGTGGTGGGGCCGAGGAGGGGGTGGGGCGTCTCGTTGAGTTTCTTCTGTAGGCCGCGTAGCTCCTGGAGG
The DNA here is from genome assembly GCA_030691555.1 of Candidatus Bathyarchaeota archaeon. Lineage (GTDB taxonomy): Archaea > Thermoproteota > Bathyarchaeia > TCS64 > TCS64 > UBA8941. The sequence continues at coordinate 15,044 of JAUYEB010000078.1, read as the reverse complement.
AGGTCGGAGGCCTTGTTTATGGCGTTCACGCCCAGTTCGGGGCGGCTGCTGTGGGCGGCCCTGCCGCGGACCATCACCTTGATGCCGCCGGCGCCCTTGTGGGCTCGTATGATCTCCATCATGCTCGGCTCTGGGATTATGCCGAAACGTGCGTCCCTTTTGGTGACCCTGCCCTCCTCGATGACCTTTTTGACGTACCAGCCGCCGGTGTCCTCGCCGGCGGTGAAGCTGAGGGTGAGCTGGCGCTTGAAGCGTTCCTTGGAGAGTGCCTTGGCGGCCTCGAGGATGGCGGCGTCTGGTCCCTTCATGTCGCAGGCGCCCCGCCCGTAGAGTCTCCCGCTCTTGACGACGCCCTCGAAGGGGGTGGTGACCCTCCAGAGGCTCGGGTCCCCCGCGAGGACGACGTCGATGTGGCCGCTGAGGAGGAGGCCGGGGCCCCTGCCCTCGCCTATCTTGCCTATGACGTTGGCGCGGTCCTTCTCGACGATCTGGAGCTCGGCGTGGGCGCCGATGTCTTCGAGGTAGTCCCTTATCCACTTCGCCAGGGGGAGCTCCCTCGCTGGGGGGCCGGAGGTGTCGTATGAGATGAGGGTCTTCGCCGTCTCGACTGCGGTCATGTCGGGTAGTCTGGGGGGTTTGGGGTATTTTAGATGGGGTGTCTATGGGTGGGTTTTTGGTTGGCGTGGTAGCAACAACATCGCGCGGGTTCTTGTCCGGGGGCGTGGGGGCGGTGGGGTGCCTAGGGTCTTTTTTTGTTGTTCGTGTTAATTTTTGGTGGGTTTCGCGGCGTCGTCCGCTATTTGAGGGGGCGTTATTCATGGTAACAACGCGTCGGGCGGCGGGCGACCAGTTATAAGCCGACGCGGGAAGAACTTGGTCTGACTGACATGGGGAGGGGCACTACTTCGGAGCACGTCGTCGAGAGGGTCGACACGGGGACGCCTAGGGGCGCGGGCTTCGGGGCGTTTCTGGAGGGGATCGATGTCGGGGCCGTCTGCGAGAAGTGCGGTGGCCTGCCATACGACATGGTCTTCAGCCACGGCGGGGCCCTCTACAAGTTCTGCCTCTACAAGATACAGAGGGGCGACGAGATACTCGCCGAGACCGACTACGAGAGGCTCCACGAGTACACCCGTAAGGACGGCACCATGATGGCGGCGAGGCACACGAAGAGGGCTGGTGCTCCCGCCTAGCTCCAAACTCGGGTCCAAACTCGAAAAGTGTCACTTTAGAGAAATAATTATTAAAAATTATATTTTTTTAAATTTGAATAAATAACGAATATCTTTTGCAGGAAACTGCTTTGTGGAATAATAAAAATCCGTGTAATTCGAATGCCTTCATATAACATTTAGCGCAAAAATTTAACACAACCATGTAAAAATATATTAATATCATCTCAATGATCCACAAAGCACAGGAAACCTTTTTTATTATCCTGCATTAATTAGACTGGCTCGCTTATGCTCGAAAACTTATGGTCAATACTTTCTACAATCCCCGCCATCATCAATTACTACCTTGATAAAATCATCATATTCATAATAATTTTAATTATTGGCTTTATTTCGGGCAAAACTCTCGGCATTATCGTAGATAAAGTAGTTGGGCGGATGGGACTGGAATCAGTCTTCAGGAAGCTGTCGATGGGCCGTGCTATCATGCGTTCCGGGTACAGCCCGCAAGGATTCTTCTCGACGTTGACCCGAGTATTGACATACATCTTCGCGTTTCTGCTGGCCTTGGACCAGCTAACAATTGTTCCCCTCAGCAGCACCATTCATGCCCTATTTAATTACACACCCTCTTTCTTCGAGGGAACCATCATACTTCTAGCCGGATTCATTTTCTCAGATTGGGTGGGGGAGCTCATAGAAAAGGGATCATTAGCCATCGAGAGCGCGAGGTTTATGAGCTCCGTCACGAGGATGCTGCTCTACGTCTTCAGCATCATCATGGCCCTCTCCCAGATGAAGGTCAATGTAACCGTACTCTACAACTTCGCACAAGCCCTCTCATGGGGCTTCGCCTTCGCCTTCGGATTCATCGTCTTCTGGAGCTTCAAAGACGAGATCCGTGATCTGATCAAGGAAAAATCTCAGAGGAAGCAGAAACCCGAAGATGAAGCCGACTAACCTCCGCGAACCGACGCGCGTACGCATTAGCCCCCGGGCAGGAGTACGTTCTTGAACATCGGAGTCGTGATGTACCAGACCAGCTTCTCCAAAGGGCAGGAGTTAGTCGCACAGCGCATGGTCCACGAGCTGATTAAGCAGGGACACAAAGCGCTCCTGATCGCAGGTCCGTACCACGACAACTCTCCTATAAGAGAATTTAAAAGACTCGAGCGCAGTGTCGAAGGCTACCTAGCCGTCAACAACAGCGACTTCAACTTCCCCATCGTGAGAGTAGGAGGATACGCCTCCGGGTGGCCGCCGAGAAGAATAATGTTCAGGGACTTCCTCGACGTGTTAAGGCGTCTCGTGGAAAAGTTCAGTCTCGACACGATCATCAGCCACAGCACTCTTTGGAATGGGCCAGAGTGGATCGCCAAGTACATCAGCTGGGAGAGAATGATGAGAAAGCAAGGCCTTGACCAGAGGAAGGTGACTTTTTGCCACATGTCCCATTACCAACCCCCTGACCCAGCCCGATATGACGTAATGGAGAGGGCCTACAGGAGCACCTGGAACTCCATGGTACTACCCCACATCTTTGACACGGCCTCACTGATCCTGTGTACAACGCCCCTGGAGGTGGAGCAGATGGTCCAACTAGGCTGCCCGAAAAAGAAGTGCCACCTCTACCTAAGCGGTGTAGACGAGGAGGCCTTTTCGGGCAGACCCAATGACCACACTCTACGCAAACGCTACAATATACCTGACTGGCCTAGGCTAGTAACATACCTAGGAACGATAGAGGAAAGGAAGAATCCATTAGCGGTGGTGCATATGGCGAAATACATGAGGGACTATAAAGACGTGCACTTCGTTGTCGCCGGCTTCCCGTCGAATCAGAGCAAGCAGGTAAAAGAAGAGGCGCAGGGACTTCCGAACGTTAGCTACATAGGCGAGTTGAAGGATCAGGACAAGGCCGCACTTATCGACGAATCCTACCTCAACGTCATTCTAAGCCACATGGAGGCACTCGGCCTCACACAGATCGAGTTCATGTACCGCGGCGTTCCCATCGTAACCTCGGCAGTTGGAGGCCAATCATGGCTGATCAGAGATGGAATCGATGGCATCCACGTACGCGGCGCAAAAGACATTAACGGCGCTATAATGGCCGTGAGAAACCTACTCGAAGACCCAAGAAAGAGAGATACACTCGGAAGAAACGCCAAACTAAGGGCGAAGGAGTTCACCTTAGAGAAGATGACTAAGTCACTGGTAGAGCGCCTCTCAAACATCAAAGATAAAGCAGATCGTTGATACGAAAAAGATCAATGAGGGGGTGTTAAAGATTCAAACCGAGCAAAATACGGTTAAAATAGTTGCGAACCTGAAGTGGCCATCCTTCAGAAACGTGGCATTAGACCTAGAAAAAGTGCTGAGTCCTCACTGCGACGTATCAGTCCACACTTACTCGGATACGGCACTAGGGGGCCGCGTGATCGTCGTAGATACGATTAAAGACAGCACCCTCAAGTTCATCGCGAATAGGCTCAAGGGGAGCAAAGTAATCCTCTACGGGCCCACCGAGGGGCACAGCATCATCGACTCGGATAGCAGAGAGACGGCAAGGAAGATCAAAATCGTTGCCGTCAGCGGATTCGTGAAAGAACTTCTGGAAGACATCGGCGTACCGGTCGCCGGAATCATACCCCACGGAGTCGACATGTCGTTCCGAGAAGTCGATAAGGAATACGAAGAGAAGGTCAAGGGCATAGCCGACGGCAAACTAATGATGCTTACGATCGCAGGCAACGACGTTAGGAAGGGAATACCTGAGCTACTCGAAGCATACAGGTTAGTGGAGAAAGCGGTGCCTCGAAGCTTTCTCGTACTCCACTCTGAGCCAAAAACCTACTTTAACGAAGTAGAAAAGAAGGTCAAGACTAGATTCTGTGACCCCTTAGAGCTTTCAGCCTCGTTGGGAATCGAGCGAATCTGGCACACTTGCAGCCATGGGCTGCTAACACCCGAACAGGTAAACGCTCTATATAATTGCTGCTGTGTATACGTCTCCTCAAGCAAATCCGAGGGGTTTGGGTTACCGCTGATCGAGGCGTATAGATTCGATAAACCCGTGATCGCCGTCAACGCACCACCGTTCAATGAGATCGTTGAAGACGGGGTAACGGGCAGCATGTTTGAGTCCAACAGAATCGAATGGGTCAACTACAGGAATAGCATCAGATTCAAGCTCCACGCATATCGGCCGGAGAGGCTGGCTGAGAAGATGGTTAGCTTGCTGGTTAACCCGGGTATCAGGGAAAATATAAGTAAAAAGATCTGCGAGGTGAAGGATAAGTGGGACATAAGAACAGTTTATCCAAAAATCTTGGAATACTTTCAATAATGATTCGGCTCATAGGTTTGGCTCGTAACCCATTGATTAAACCTATTTATATTGTGAAGTGAGTCAAATATGGATAAATTTGATGCATTAAATGTCAAGATAAGTCTCATTGTTTTTGATATCGACGGTACACTAACGTCTTTTAATAAGCCAATAAGCAGTGAGGTATCAGCTATTATAAGACATATTGAAGATATAGGGGTTAAAATCGCTCTTTCTTCTGGGAAGGACCTCTCGTATTTGAAGATGATGTCGGAGGATTTAGGAATAAAAAGGCCAATAATAATCGCTGAAAACGGATGTGTTATAGCCGACGTAGCCAATAATAAAGAAATATGGCTATCTGAAAGAACTAATGAAATACGTGATATAATTAATAAAATCAGGAATAGGTTCTCCGACTCGCTGTGGGAACAGCCGAACAAAGTGGAGTACTCATTTTTCTCGAATAAATCTGAACGAAAATTAGAGTTAATATCATATGCTAAAAAAGTTGTCAGCCAATATGCGGATAAGGTTCATGCCTACGTGGGTTTTGGAAGCATAGATGTTCTACCGATTAATATCGATAAAGGAGTAGCCCTAATGCAAGTTAAAAAAATTTACGGCATTAAGAAAGAGGAGGTAGCAGCAGTAGGAAACGGAGAAAATGACATTCCCATGTTCAAGGAAGCAGGATTACCATTGATTGTCGGCAAGCAAATATCGTATGCAGACGCAATGAAGTTCAACACAATCATAGAAGTGTTAGACTTCTTAGCAAGCAAGGAAAGGAAGGCACGCACACCGAAAACCTCCGATACGTAGTCGAGCAAGGAGAGGCGTGTAAGGAGATTGACCCTGGTGACCTCGTCGGTGTTGGGTCAGTCGCCGAAGTAGGTGTTGTTCGTTTATATGGCTCTTATTATAGGTCTGAAGGCCTCCCAGTCGACTGCTTTGTCGATCTTGGCTAGTCTGTCGCCTTTTCCTCTAACTTTCTCGTATAGTTTACTTAAGAGTAGGAGTCGAAGGATTCAATAGGTGTGATTTGCTGATTTTGATCTTAAGATTAACTGGGGGGAGTAAAAAAGGTTAATCAAAATTCTTTGAATATTTTACATTAATACCTATCTCAATGAGAATGAGTTGGTGCTCCCGCCGGGATTTGAACCCGGGATCCCTGACTCGAAAGGCCAGTATGCTTGTCCGGTCTACACCACGGGAGCGCGTGGGGATGTTAGGCTCCGTCCCGTTTATATTCGTTGCCCAGTGGGGGTGTCGGTAGTGTTTTTATATTCTTTCGTTGGTCTGTGTGTTGCGTGGGCCCGTAGCTCAGTTTGGCTAGAGCACCCGGCTCATAACCGGGGGGTCATGGGTTCAAGTCCCTTCGGGCCCACCACTCTTTGTGTGCGCCCCGGCGCAACGTTTAACCCCGCCCGAACCTACCTTCTAAACATGGGTGGGAAGGCCATCGAGGAAGCCAGGGCGGAAAACCACGCGGGCGTGAGCCAAGATCAGATGCCGCACCGCCTCACGGATGAGGAGAAGCGCCTCTCCCTCCAGATACTCGCCCGCATCACCCGAAACGCCAAGGGGCGCAGGGTCAACTCAGACTCCACGTCCCTGATACGGGAGTATAGAGACCGTTGAGCATCCTTCTCGACGAATAACTGAAATGAGGCTAACCATTAACATTTAAAGTGGGCGCAGTATCTCAAGGAGCTCCCGACGCGTCCAGAACTTCTCTCCCTCCAGCTCGGCGTCGATGACCCCGTTTATGATGCCCCGCTTACGTTTGATGAGGGCGTCTATCTTCTCCTCGAGGGTGTTCTGGACGAGTATCTTGTGGACGTAGACGGTGCGGGTCTGGCCTATGCGGTGGACGCGGTCGGTGGCCTGGTCCTCGACGGCTGGGCTGAACCAGTTGTCTACGTGGATGACGTGGTTCGCCGCCACGAGGTTGATGCCGTGGCCCGAGGCGAGGACGCTGCACAGCGCCGCGGCGTAGCCGCCACCGTTGAAGGCGTCTATGAGCCCCTGCCTGTCACGGGTCTGCCCGTCTATCCTGATGTAGCGGAGCCCCGCCTCGCCGAGGACCCGCTCAAGCAGGTCCAGCGTCCCGATGAAGTTGGTGAAGACTACGCAGCTCTCGCCCCCCTCGTGTATCTCCTGTATCTTCTCGCAGACGAGGTCGAACTTCTCCGATCTGCCGAGGGGCGGGTCCCACGCGTCGTTGGCCATGGCGGGGTGGTCGCAGAGCTGGCGGAGCTTCATTATGACGGGGAGGATGCTGTCGACGTAGCCGACGTGCTGTCCCGAGAGGAGCCTCTCCTCCATGGGGTTGACCTCGGCCTCCTGTATGCGCCTGTAGAGGAGCTTCTGCTCACCCGTCAGCTCGACCCAGTACCTCATCTCGACCTTCGGGGGGAGGTCCTTGGCGACCTGCTCCTTCTTTCGGCGGAGTATGAATGGCTTGACGCGCCGCTTCAGCTCCGCGATCTGGGTCTTGTCCCCCTCGAGGATGGGCTTCTCGAAGGTGCGGAGGAACTCGCTGTAGGTGCCGAGGTGGTCGCGCATTAGGAAGTCGAAGAGGCTCCAGAGCTCGGCGGGGCGGTTCTCTATTGGGGTTCCGCTTAGGCTGAGCTTGTGGGCGGCGTTCAGCGCCTTGATGGCGGCGGACCGCTGGGTTCCCGGGTTCTTGATCTTCGTCCCCTCGTCGAGGACGACGAAGAACCACGCCACCTTCTGCAGCTCCTCGACGTCGGCGACGACGGTGTCGTAGCTGCTGATGTAGATTGTGCGCTTCCCGCTGGGCGGGTCGATGCGCCTGCTCTGGCCGTGGTAGATGTTGACGACGGTGGCCTTGGGGAAGACGGTCCGTATCTCGTTCTCCCAGTGGCGGATGACGGCGACGGGGCAGATCACGAGGGACGGCTCCCCGGCGCCCGACTCGTCGTACATGTAGCGCATCGAGGCGAGGCTCTGCAGCGTCTTGCCGAGGCCCATGTCGTCGGCGAGCAGCCCGTGGAGGTTGTGGCTGAACAGCCAGTTGAGCCACTGTATCCCGGTCCTCTGGTAGGGGAAGAGGCTCCTGCCGCTCCGCTCAAGCTGCTCCTCGATGGCCTCGGGGAGGCGGTACGCCTCGTCGGTGCGGAAGTCGGTTATCTGGTCGAGGAACTCCCGGTACTCCTCGGACGCCTGCTTGACGCCGCCTATGTTCTCGATAAACTCCTCCAGGGACTTGTAGGCGTGGAGGCCGAGGCGGTATCCCCTCTCCGTCTTGCGGGCGCCGAGTCCCTTGAGGCGCTGCTCGTTCTCCGACCTCCGCCTCTCGACCTTCCGCACCCACGTGTAGTTGTCGGATTTTACGTAGCCGCCGTCGTTGCTCTGAGGGAGGCCCGGCGTGTCCGTCTTGGGGTCGTAGACTATGTTGAAGTCGAGCCAGCCGGGCTCCTCGTAGCTGATTAGGACGGTGGGGGGCCTGTCCTCCTCGATTATCGTGACCTTGCGCGCCTTGTCGGTGAGGACTGCATTGAAATTGCTCTTGAGGAGGACGAGGTCCCTGAGGAAGAACTCGGGGATGTCGCCGAGCCCCACGCCGTCCCTCGCGAGGTTGAGCGCCTTCTGGGACGCCTCGTCGAGCAGGTAGTACTCCTCGCCGACCTTGAGGTAGCCGTCGCCGCGCTCCACGGCGGACGGGGGGAGGGGGCGCCCTGCGGGGTCCTCGTACTCGGGCTTGACCGTGACGCCCTTGGAGGGGTCGAAGTCGATCGTGAGCGTGCTTATGGGGGTACCCGCCCTGGTCCGTATGCCGCGTGAGCGCTCCGTCTCCGTGACCTTGAGGAGCCTGCGCAGGCTCTGCAGCGTCGCGGGGTTGAAGGCGAAGAAGACGTCGCCGCCCCGGTAGATGGGATTGAGGCTGAGCATGCTTCTGAGGACGCTGAGGCTCTCGGGGGTGATCGTCCTGTCGCCTTTATCGGTCTTGACGGCGCCCTTTTCGGTGTCGATGCCAGAGGCGTCGATCGCCACGTTTCCCCCCTCGGGGTACACCCTGATCAGATGGTTGCTTGACTCGTCCGCGTCGAGGGCGAATCGAAGGTCGACGCCCCTCGTCGTCGGTGCCCTGTTCGGGGCGGAGAGCTCGGCGAGGAGGTTCCTGAAACTCTCCTGTGACTTCCGCCGTGGTCCAGGGATACTCCTCTCCTCGACCTCCAGCGCGTTGTCGCACGGGTAGAGGCACTTGATGACTGTCTCGCTCCCCCTCACCCAGTACATGTACCTCCTCCTGCACCTGATGCACCGAGCCTGGTCTCGGGGTATCACCGTCTTCGGGGGGTGCGAGGGGGGCATTCTTCCAGCTAGACGGTCGGGGCCCGTTAAAAACCGTGCGGACGAGGCGCGTGGCGAGCCGTCAGGTTTTACAGAAAGCCTTTAAACCGGGCTCATCATCTCCATGCGTGAATCCCCCGGGAACCCGGGGGGCAATGACTCTCAGAGTGTTCAATATGAGCGAAGATAAGAAGCCCATCGAGGAGAAGACAGAGGAGAAGCCAGTCGAGGAGCCCAAGGTCGAGGCGCCGGCAGAGGCCGCGCCAGCCGAGGCACCCGTCGAGGCAAAGGAAGAGAAGCCCGCTGAGGAGCCCCGCATCGAGGGCGCCGTCAACAAGGGCGACTTCATCCTCATGGAGATGACGGGCAAGGCCGAGGAGACCGGTGAGGTATTCGACACAACCAACGAGGATGTCGCCAAGGAGAAGGGCATCCACCGCGAGGGCAACACGTACGGCCCACGCCTCGTCGTCGTCGGCGAGGGCTGGGTACTGCGCGGACTCGACGCACGCCTCCGCGGCGTGAAGCCGAGCGAGCAGACCGCCATCGAGATCCCGCCCGCCGAGGCATTCGGCGACCGCGACCCCACACAGGTACAGCTAATCCCCTACCGCATCCTGCGCAGCAAGGGCGTCAACCCCGTCCCCGGGGCCGAGCTCGAGATCGACGGCCGCCAGGCCATAATCCGCAGCGTCGGCGCGGGCCGCGTCCAGGTGGATTACAACCACGCGCTCGCGGGGAGGAAGATCGTCTACGACGTCAAGGTGACGGAGATCATCGAGGAGGAGAAGGCGAAGGTCAAGGCCCTCATCGGGCGGCGCTTCGTCGGCATCGACGCCGAGAAGTTCGGCCAGAAGATGGGCAAGAAGAAGATGACCGTCACCGTCCCCGACGAGGTATTCTTCGGCGAGAACATCCAGATCGCCAAGAGGGGCCTCGCCATGGACGTGCTCAAGTTCTTCCCCGAGCTCGAAGACGTCGAGTTCCTGGAAATCGTTAAGCGCAGCTAAGCCCACTTTTCATCGGTGACCCGATGGGCTCCGACGCTTTAGTTATAGGCGCGGGGCCCTCCGGTCTTCTAGCAGCAAAGGAGATCGCATCTAAGGGCTTCTCCGTCAAGATTCTGGAGGAGCACGCCCGGGTCGGCGTCCCCTCCCACTGCGCCGGCCTCATCAGCGTCGAGGGGCTAAAGAGGATAGGCGTCGAGGCCACGGGCGAGTTCGTACAGAACGAGGTCTACGGCGGGCGCATCTACTCGCCGGACGGGCAGTGCATAGAGATCAGGGACAGGCGCCCCCGTGCCCACGTCGTCGACAGGGCGGCACTCGACCAGCGCCTCGCCGACAAGGCCCTCGACGCCGGCGCCGAGCTCGTCCTCGGCAGGAGGGCGGAGAGACTAACACTCGCCGACGGCTCAGTCATCGGCGCATCAGGGGCCGGGTGGTCCGAGGAGGCGCGCATCGTCGTCGACGCCGAGGGCCCATCCCGTAGACTGGCTGCCGAGGCTGGCCTCGCAGGCTCGAGGCGCAAGCCGCTCCTCGGCGTGAACGCGGAGGTCGCCTGCGAGATCGACACGACGATGGTCGAGGTCTGGTTCGGCGCCGAGACCGCCCCCGGCTTCTACGCGTGGGTGATCCCGACCTCGGAGAGGCTGGTGCGTGTCGGCCTCGCCGCGAGGGAGGGGGACCCGACGGCGCTGCTGGACGGATTCATCGGTAGACGCTTCGGCTCCGCATCGCACTCCCCGCCCAGAGCGGGGCAGGTGCTCGTCGACGGCCCGGTCGAGAGGACGTCGTCGTCAGGCATCCTCCTCGTGGGGGACGCCGCTGGGCACGTCAAGCCGACGACGGGGGGCGGCGTCGTCCTCGGTGGCCTCTGCGCCATAGAGGCGGGGAAGGTGACGACACATGCCCTTGAGGCTGGCGACACATCAGCAAGTTTCCTCGCCGGATACGACGAGGCGTGGAGGAGGCTCTACGGCCCCGAGTTCAGGAGCATGCAGACGCTGCGCGGCCTCGCCGACAGGGTCTCGGACGAGAGGATGAACAGGTTCTTCGACGCCTTCACAAAGGCGGGGCTGGGGGAGGTCGCAGCGGGTCTCGTCGCTGGAGGCGACATGGACATGCAGGACGGCGTCATAAGGCGCGCCCTCTCAGAGCCGAGGCTGATGAAGGCGGCGATCAGCGGCCTCGGCAGGCTCGCACTCGCCGAGCTCCGGGGCCTAGTCAATCTTTAAATATCGAGCCAATCTTGTATCTGGGCTGATCAGTATGTCCACTTGCATCTCCTGTGGCAGGAAGGTCTCCCCCGGTGAGAAGGCCGTCAAGATGAGCTGCCCCAACTGCGGCGCCGTCACCATCTGGCGCTGCGAGAAGTGCCGGCTCTTCGGCCGCAACTACAGGTGCCCCGCCTGCGGATTCCAGGGGCCATAAATAGACCCCTCTAATTCTCGAGATTCCTCTGAAAGGGAATACATTTCATCAGAAATCGATAAAGCTGCCTCTCACTTCATCAGGGGGAGGTTGCCGGTTATCTTGTCCAGCTTGTCGTTCCTCTCAGGACCCAGCCCTAGGGCGGTTATGCTCCCCGCCGGAACCTCCGTCAACCCACGGTCACGGATGACCGAGTAAACGACGTCCAACTTGTCCGCCTTCTCCGCGAGCTCCTCAAGCTCCTCCTGAGAGTCGACCTGTAGCGCCACCTTCTTGGCGCCTTCCTCGTGCCACTTGCGCCACCCCGCGTGGTTCTCCTGCTTAGACTTCTCCGAGCAGTCGACGGCGGCGTGGCAAGCCTGGGCGATCATCTTGCCGACGCTCATCTTGAGGTCGGTGCGGATGATTATGCACATCTTGTACTCGAACTGGCTCTGCCTATTCATGGGGTGAGCCTCTCCCTGTCGCGTGGGAACATGCAGCACTCCCTGATGTTGTCCTTCCCGGTCACGATCATCGTCAGCCTCTCCAATCCGATGCTCCACCCCGCGTGGGGCGGCGCGCCGTAGGCGAAGGCCTCGATGTAGCTCTCGAAGTTCTCCGGGTGCAGCCCCTTCTTGCTTATCCTCTCCCTGAGCAGCTCGGGGACGTGTATGCGCTGCGTCCCGCTGCTTATCTCTATGCCGCCGTAGATGCAGTCGAAGGCGTGCACAACCTCCGGGTTATCCGAGTATGGCATCGAGTAGAACGCCTTCTGCGCCGCGGGCCAGTCCTTCAGGAAGAACGCCTCCTTCCCCACAAGCTCCATCATCCTCTTCTCCTGGGGCTTCGTGAAGTCGTCCCCCCAGACGATCTGCTCCCCCGCCCTCTGCAGCATCTCTATCGCCTCTGTGTAGGTGACGCGCCTGAAGGGCAGCTCGGGGATCACCAGATCCCTTTTCAGCGTCTTCAGCTCCTCGGGGCAGTGCTCCTTAACGTCGCGTAGCATGTGTACGAGTATCTTCTCCAGCACCTTCATCACCGCCTCGTCGTCGGCGAAGGCCTGCTCTATGTCCATCTGCCGGACCTCGTTGAGGTGGGTGGGGGTGTTGAACTTCTCCGCCCTCCAGATGGGCGTGACGGTGAAGACCTTCTCGAAGCTGATGGCGCACATCTGCTTGTAGAGCTGGGGGCTCTGCGCGAGGAACGCATCCTTCTCGAAGTAGGGCAGCTTGAAGAGGTCCGCGCCCCCCTCGGAGGCGCTGGATATGATGCACGGCGGCTGTATCTCCGTGTAACCGTTCTCCGTGAGCCACCCGCGGAACGTTGAGAGGAGCCTGTTCTGGATGGCGAATATGGCGCGTGTCTGTGGCGCCCTGAAGTCGAGGAACCGCCAGTTGAGCCGCGTCTCCAGCTCGCTCTGACTCGTCTCCGCGATGTCCACGGGTAGAGGCTGCCGCGACTTGTTCACCACCTCGATCCTGTCGGGGAAGAACTCGACGCCCGCGTTGGCTATCTTGCTCTGGGCCGCCTTGCCGGTGACGGCGATCACGTCCTCGCGGCCCAGCCCCTCGCCGGGGTAGAGCCCGAGGTCCTTGACGGTGACCTGTATCTCCCCCGTCTTGTCGCGTACCACAATGAACTTGATCTTGGCCAGGTCGCGGGTCCTCGCCACCCATCCGGCGATGGTGACGGTCTCCCCCGGCCTCCTCTTCGCTTCCTCGATGTAGATTCTCTCGAACATGGCATGCCCCCAGGCGGGCTAACAGCCTAGAATAGGGGTGAATATAAAAACTTATGAGGCTGTATGTGTTTAGCTCATCTGAAAAGAGGCATTATTTCGCCTTATTTCAATGCGGATTTTACAGTAGTTAACATGGAAGGGTCAAAAACAACGCAGTTTAAAGCCTATATAAACACCTGCGCGTAACGAGCTAAACACGTACATGAGGCTTTAGTAGGCGTACTCGACGCGCAGGTCCATCTTCCGGACCTTCTTCGCGATCTCGGTGAGGGCCTGTATCCGCTTCTTGCTCAGCCTCTTGGCGCCGCGCGCCCCCAAGACGACGCGCGTCTCGGTGCTCCCATCCGGGAGCCAGATGATGTTTATCGTAACTAGCTGCTGCCCCGAGAATAGGTCCTCAAGGAACTTCCTGTCGTTCATCCCGGCCTCGATGACGACGACCCTCTTGTTGAGGGCGTCCCCGAGGTCGCGGGCCGGCTTGGGGTTGGCGTTGAACTTCGCCGCGTCCCCCTTACCCACGACGAGGACGAGGAATCCCCCGGCGTCCACGACGTTGTCGAGGCTTATGGTCTGCAGGAACGGGTTCTGGCCCTCGTAGCTGATGAGCTTCTTGGCCACTTCCATGTAGTCATTTGTGACGGTGCCTGTCTTGATCTTCGTCTGGCACTTCGAGCAGAGCATGCCGCTCTTGAGACAGAACTCACACAGCTGCGTTTGCAATCAGTGATCCTCCGGTGTCCCGGGGGAGCCGCCGCGAGAGCCTAATTGTTTGCGCCTTTACGGCTTCAACACGATCTCTATCGTGCTGACGTTTGAAGGCGTGCTGCGCTCCTCGGACTGTATCTGCTCGGTGCCTATCTTGATCTCCTGGACAGTCACACTCGGCATGAACCTGTTCCTGAGCACCTCCACGGCGTCGACAGCCCTGCTGATGGACTGTCCGCGTGCCTTAACTAGGACGATCTCCTGACCGCTCTTGAAGAGTGTCATGCAGGCGAGGACATAGTTGAGGACAGGCTTTCGTCCGATGAATACGGTGTTAGATCTCTCCACTTTGGACTCCTCCAGACATTCGTTTTCTGTAGGTGTGCTATGATGGTGTTCTTTCAGTTAAAAGGTTATCGGGTTTTCGATAAAAACGCCTATCTCGGGGGTATATGCCGCTCAACCGGCCGTTTTTGCTCATCTGTCGTTGTATCTGTCGTTCCTCCAGACGTCGGCGGTGTTGCTGTAGTAGCCTCGCTCCCAGAAGCCGAGCCTGTCCTTCGGGGAGAATGTGATCTTGGTTAGCCACATCGCCGACTTGTAGGCGTACTTCTGGGGGGCAACGAGCCTCACGGGTCCCCCGAGGGGCTGGCTCAGGTCCTCCCCGTTCAGCCTGTGGGCGAGGATTATGTCGTCGCCCTGGAGCTCGGAGAGGGGGAGGCTCGTCGTGTACCGGTCCGCGCACTCGAAGAGGGCGTAGACCGCCTCGGGCCTCGGCCTGACCCGCTCCTGTATGGTCTTGAACTTGACGCCGCCCCACCGCTGCTTTAGGACGCTCCACCCCTCGACGCAGTGGAAGTCGCTGACCGACTCGACGTGGGGGAGGGCGAGGAGGTCCGCCCAGCTGAGCGTGGCGGGCGTCTCCACCTCGCCGTCGACGGCGAGACCCCATTTCTCCCTCTCGATGTTAGGGAGGCTGTGGGTTATTCCGGGGTGGTCGATCCCCCAGCGGAGTATCCCCGGCGTGGGCGCCTGGTCGGGGGGCAGCTCACCCCTGGGCTCCTCCACGCGTTTTTTCCTCCAGAACAACTTCGAGTAAACCCGTTCCCCCCGACGGCAATAAACCTGCGCCCCACGCCTCGAATGGGTTAAAGGCGCAGGGGGACAGGGTATGCCCATGAACGAGCGTGAGAAGGCCGCGGAGGTCATCAGGCTCCTAGAGGCAGAGTACCCCCACGAGAAGGGGACGATGTTGAGCTGGAGGACCCCCCTCGAGCTCCTCGTGGCCACGATGCTGTCGGCGCAGAGCACGGACGAGCAGATCAACAGGCTCACCCCCGCGCTCTTCAAGA
>JAUYEB010000058.1 GCA_030691555.1 Candidatus Bathyarchaeota archaeon | reverse complement strand
ACCACGACCCCGAGGTAGTCATTGTACTTCCTGTTCCAGACGGCGGGGAGGTCGTCCACGGTGAGCTTGCCCGCGAAGATGTCGCGCTCCATCTCGAAGCGGATTATGATGTGTAGGCTGTAGGTGATCTCGTCGGCCTGCCCCCTCAGGGCGGTGGAGGCGACGCGGTTGACGGCGGCGACGAAGTCGCGCGTCTTCAACCCCCGGAAGGGCTTCCCCGCGATCTTCTTCAGGTGCGGGAGGATGTAGGCGAGGAACTCTGGGCTCCTGCCAACCATGTTCTCTAGGAATCGGCTCTGGCTCTCGTGTATGCCGTGGCTGCACCTGTCCCCGATGGGCTGGTACATGTACTGCCGCGGGTAGTTCCTGTCGTATACGGCGTGCCCACCCTCGTGGAGGACCGTGAACAGGCTCCTGGGCCACCAGTTCTCCGTGAACCTAGTCGTCACGCGGACGTCGTCGTAGTAGCCCGAGGTGAAGGGGTGCTCGGTCGTGTCGAGGCGCGCCCATGCGTTTGGCCCCTTCGTCTCCACCCCTATGAAGTCGAGGGCGGCCTCGCTTATCTTGACCTGGGCGTCGACGGGGACGACCCGCGTCAGGATCGAGGCGTCCGGGACGAAGCCCGACTTCTTCACCTTACCCAGGATGACGACGAGGCCCGCCTTCAGCTCGTCGAAGACCCTCGTCACGTCCTCCGCCGACATCCCGGGCTCGTATCCGTCTAGGAGCGCGTCGTAGGGAGTCTCGGTGCCCTTGACCTTCATCAGTATCTCGGCCGACTTCATTCGGAGCTCTATCGACCTCTTCAGCTCCGGCTTGAACATGCCGTAGTCCTTGGCTGCCTTCGCCTTCTTCCAGACGTCTATGGTCTTCGTCCTCTGCGTGGCGAGCTCGGCGACGAGGCTCTCTGGTATCACGGTGTTCTCGTCGTACACCTTCTTGGCGAGTTTGAGGTTCCTCTTCTCGGCGAAGCCGAGCCCCGCGTACCCGGGGTCATTTGTAATGGTCTTGATGAGCCTCCCCTGTTCGGGGTCGGTCACCATCTTGTGGAACATAACCTGCAGGAGCGATGCCTGCTGCCCCCTGAGGCCGATCCCGGCTGGGGGCATCTTCGTCTGCATGTCCCAGTACACGATGCCGAGCGCGGACTGGAGGACGTAGGCGTTCTTGCACCTGGCGAGGAAATCCTCGTAGGCCTTCTTGATGTTGATGGACATGGTTCCTGTTAGGGACTTGGGCGTTTTATATTTTTTGAGAGTTAGGCGGGCGTGAAGCGTACCAAAACTAATTTGGTCGTTAAAAGGGTGTGAAGGGCTAGAAGCCGTATATCTTCCCAAACTTCTTCTCCAGGTACCCTATGAAGGGCTTGACTGTCAGGTTCTCGCCGGTCACCTCCTTCGCGAGGTCGGCGGGGTCGAGGAGGTTGCCCTTCGCGTGGATGTTGTCCACGAGCCATTTCTTCACGGGCTGGAAGTTGCCCTTCCTTATCTCCTTCCTCCACCCGGGGGCGTCCCTCCTCAGCTTCTTGAGGAACATTCCGCCGTAGATGTTTCCGAGGGCGTAGCTGGGGAAGTACCCGTAGTAGCCGCTCGCCCAGTGGGTGTCCTGCATCACGCCCTCGCTGTCGTTCCCTATCTCGACGCCGAGGTACTTGTCGTACTTCTCGTTCCACGCCTGGGGGAGCTCGTCGACCTTGAGCTTCCCGGCGAAGATGTCCCGCTCCATCTCGAAGCGGATGATTATGTGGAGCCCGTAGGTGACCTCGTCGGCCTCGATCCTGATCTTGCTCGGCTCGACCATGTTGACGGCGGCGATGAAGTCGGCTAGCTTCACCCCCCTGAGGGGCTTGCCAACGATCTTCTTCAGCCGGGGGAGCATGTAGGCGAGGAACTCGGGGCTCCTCCCCACCATGTTCTCCACGAATCGGCTCTGGCTCTCGTGTATGCCGAAGCTCGCGGCGGTGCCGATGGGCTGGTACATCCACGCCTGGGGGAGGTTCTGCTCGTAGAGGGCGTGCCCGCCCTCGTGCATCACGCTGTAGAGGCTCGACGCCCACCTGTCCTCGTGGTAGTGGGTGGTTATGCGGACGTCGTCGTAGTAGCCCGTGGTGAAGGGGTGCTCCGTCTCGTCGAGGCGCCCACCGGCGTTGGGTCCCTTCGTGTCGTAGCCGATGTAGTCCATGGCGGCCTCGCTGATCTTCTTCTGCACCTCTATGGGGACGGGGCGGCTGAGGATGGAGGCGTCGGGCTTGAACCCCGACCCCTCCACCTTCTTCATCACGTCGATGAGGCCCTCACGCATCCCGGTGAAGACCCTGGTCACCTTGTCCGCCGTCATCTTCGACTCGTACGAGTCCAGGAGGGCGTCGTAGGGGGTCTTCGTGCACTTGACCCCCATGAGTATGTCGGCGGCCCTCTGGCGGAGCTCTATCATCTTCTTCAGCTCCGGCTTGAACATGCCGTAGTCCTTGGCTGCCTTCGCCTTCTTCCAGACGCCCACGGCGATGGTCTGCTGCTTCGCCGTCTCGAAGACGAGGCTCTCGGGCAGTTTCGTCGCCTCGTCGTAGCCCTTGCGGGTGAGGTAGGTGTTCCTCTTCTGCACAGCGTCGAGCTCTAGGCACCCCGGGTCCTTCTCTATGGCCTCGAGTGTTTTTCCGACTTGTGGGTCGGTGAGCATCTTGTGGCCCATGACCTCGAGCATGGCCATCTGCTGGCTGCGGAGGTTGAGCGCCTTCGGGGGCATCTTGGTCTCCATGTCCCAGTTCACGATGGCCGTCGTGGACCCGAGGACGGCGAGGTCCTTCGACTTCGCTAGGAGTGATTCGTACGCCTTCTGCAGGTTGGGATTCATGGTGGAATATTTCTTGCGGGGGGTTTTATCCTTTTTCAAAAAAAGGTGCTACTTTATGAGATAGTCGTCGAGGTGGTCCCTCGCCCTCTCGCGCTTCCCCTGGAAGTCGACGAGGAACGCCTTCACCTTCTTGGCGAGGCGCGCCTTGCACTCCCCGCAGACGAGGGCGCCGGACCTGCACTCCGCCTCTATCTCTGCCAGCTTCTCGTCCTCCTCCTCGAAGAGGTAGAAGTAGTAGGCGTAGATGTTGCAGACCTCGGGCTGGCCGCCCAGCTCCCTCTGGAGCTTGACGGTCTCCCTGCCGCCGGTGAACGCTGCCATGACCTTTTTGGCCGCGACCTCGGGCTTGTCCGTGGTGAAGATGGCCGACTCGGGCTGGCTCGCGCTCATCTTCCCCCCCTGCGTGAGGGGCGGGAGGAACTTGTTGTGTATCTGCGCCGGCTTGGTGTAGCCCATCTTCTCCGCGATGTCGCGGGTCATGCGCCAGTAGGGGTCCTGGTCGATGGCGGCGGGTATGAGGCACGCCACGTTCCTGCCCTCGCGGTAGCTCTGCAGGAAGCACGTCATGGCCTGGAGCGCCGGGTACCACGTGAGGCCTATGTTGTCCGAGTCGGTGAATCCGAAGACCGCCTTCACCGTGCTCATCGTGATCCTCTTCGACACCTGAAGCCCAAGCTTGTAGATGTGCCCTATGTGGTCGGTGTCGCTGAAGATGTGGGTCAGCTCCGGCTTGACGCCGCAGGCGATGACGTCCAGGGCGTTATCGTAGGTGTAGGCGATGGTCTCCTCCAGCGTAAGGTCCTCCCTGTGGAGGAACTTCTCGTCGTCGGTCATCTGGAAGTATAGGTGGGCGTTGTACGCCTTCTGCAGGTAGGCGCAGAAGAACCACGGCAGCAGGTGGCCCAGGTGGACGTGGCCCGAGGGGCCGCGGCCCGTGTAGAGTCCGACGGGGCGGCCCGCGTCGTGCTGGTTCAGCCACCAGTCTAGGTCCCTGTGGCTGAAGTATACGTCGCGGCGGAGCTGCATGTGCATGAAGCCCGCCTGCTTGGCGATACGCTCCTT
>JAUYEB010000286.1 GCA_030691555.1 Candidatus Bathyarchaeota archaeon | reverse complement strand
TGTTGATCTTCTCGGGGCTGTCGAGCAGCGTCTGGTTTACCTCGACGACCTTGCCGGTCACGGGGCTGTAGAGGTCGGAGACCGCCTTAACTGACTCGACGGCGCCGATGGCCTGGCCCTGGGCTACCTCGGCGTCCACCTTTGGGGGCTCGACGTACACGATCTCGTGGAGCTGGGCCTGTGCGTAGTCGCTGATCCCGATTATCACGACGTCGCCGCTGGGCTTGGCCCACTCGTGCTCCTTTGTGTAGTAGTATCCGGTTTCTACCTTTGATCCGTCAGTCATGCCTTGACCCTCTTCCAACCGTACTTGGAGTCATCATAGAATGGGCGGTGCTTAACTATCTTTCCCTTTACCATGTTGGCTCGTATCTTGACCTGGACCTCCTTGCCGATCTCCTTGTACTCGGGTTGGAGGTAGGCGAGGGCGATGCTGGCGTCGAGGGTCGGCGCCACGCCCCCGCTCGTCACGATGCCTATCTTCTTCTCGCCGTCGTAGACCTCGTAGCCGTGGCGCGGGATGCCGCGCTCGGTGAGCGTGATGCCGACGAGGGCGCGTGTGGCGCCCTTCTCGATGATCCCCTCCAGGGCCTTCTTGCCGTTGAAGTAGGACTGCTTCTTCATCTTGACGGCCCACTTGAGGCCCGCCTCGATGGGGTTTGTCGTCTCGTCGATGTCGTTCCCGTATAGCCAGAGCCCCGCCTCGAGGCGCAGGCTGTCGCGTGCGCCGAGGCCGCATGGCTTCGCGCCGGCGGCGACTAGATCGCCCCACGCTTTCAGTGACTTTTGCGGGTCGGTGACCGGGTCGTCGAGGACGAATACCTCGAAGCCGTCCTCGCCCGTGTAGCCCGTGCGGGCCGCTAGGCAGTCGAAGCCGCCGACCTTGAGCGGGGCGACGTTGAACCTCTCTATTGCGTTGGGGTCGGTGGCGCTTGTCTTGGCGAGGACCTCCGCTGCCTTGGGGCCCTGGACGGCGATCATGCCGATCTTGTCGCTCACGTCGGTGAGCTTGACCTTGAACCCCTTCGTGTTCTTCTGCAGCCAGGCGAAGTCCTTGGCGCGGTTCCCGGCGTTGTAGACGACGAGGAACTTCTCCGCGGCGAGGCGGTAGACGATGAGGTCGTCGACTATGCCGGCGTCTGGCTTGCACATGACGCCGTAGACGCCCTTGCCGTCTGTGAGGGCGCCTATGTCGTTCGAGTCGACGTAGTCGAGGAACTTTACTACCTCGGGGCCCTCGGCGTAGACCCTGCCCATGTGGCTCGTGTCGAATATGCCGCACGCGTCGCGGACGGCGTTGTGCTCGGGGATTATGCCCTCGTACCAGACGGGCATGGCGAATCCGCCGAAGTCGACAACGTTTCCGTGCTCAGCGTGGTATGCGTAAATGTGTGTCTTCCTGAGCTCCAAACCGGATTACCGGTTAGAATAGCGAAGGGAGGATGGTTAAAACCCTATCTGGGTCTACTTGGTGTTAAAGGGGTGGACGTCGACGTCCTCCGTCTTGAACTTGAGGTCCTTCTTGCACTTGGGGCACCGGCCCTCGTACTTCTTTATCACGTCCTGGGGAGACTTGAGGAGCTCGCCCTCGTAGAGGACTTCCTTGCATGAGGCGCAGACTATCTTCTGTGGCAAACGGTCCACCGATCTAATGAACCTCGATGGTGAACGCTTATAAACATCATCATGCGTCGCCCCCGCGTTCCCGCCGGCCGGGGGGTAAAAGGATATATTCCTACCAAGCGCATCATTCCCGGAAGGACTCGGGCATGGCTTCCACCTCCGGCAAGGCAAAGGACACCGCAAGGGTCCACAGGAGCAAGCGGTACGAGACGCTCGCCAGCTACTCCGTCGTGATGGTTGTGGTTTTCACCATCTTCATAATCGGTGGCGGCGTCTACGACATAATCGAGAACCCCGGGGCGGTCGTCCAGACCTCGACGGGGGTTTCATCGATCCACCCCTACTTCGGGGAGCAGACCATAAACGAGAGCCTCGTGAGCATGTTCCTCTACGGCTGCGGCTTCCTCGGCGTCCTCCTCGTTTACAGGAGCACCAAGATAATGTACGACAAGCAGAAGGCGAACCTCAATATCATGATCGGCATGGGTCTCGCCATGGTGGGCGTGGCGGGCGCCTACGTCCTCCTCAGCCTGAAGGGCTAGGGCGAAAGGGTTTAGAGCCCTAGGGTCTGTTTCTTCTCGATAGCCATGAAGCGTATAGGGTTCATAGGGCTCGGTCTCATGGGCAGTGGCATGACCATGAACATCCTGAAGGCGGGTTTCCCGCTCACCGTGTGGAACCGCACGCCGTCTAAGATGGAGGCTCTCGTCAAGGCGGGCGCCAAGGCGGCGAGGTCTCCCAGGGAGGTCGCCGAGAGGAGCGATATCGTGATCGACATAGTCACGGACAGCAGCGATGTCGAGCAGGTCCTACTGGGGCCGGAAGGCGTCGTCCACGGGGCGAGGCCCGGGACGATCGTGATCGACATGAGCACGATAAGCCCGATCAAGACGAGGGAGATGGCCGCCAAGCTCGGGGAGAAGGGGATCAGGATGCTCGACGCCCCAGTGAGCGGAGGCGACATCGGGGCGAGGAACGGTACCCTCAGCATCATGGTCGGGGGCGAGAAGGACGCCTTCGATGAGGCGGTCCCGGTCTTCCAGGCCATGGGTAAGACCATCACCCACATAGGGGGCCACGGGGACGGCCAGGTGACGAAGGCGGTCAACCAGATACTCGTCGGTATGAACATGCTCGCCGTCGCCGAGGCGCTGATGTTCGCCTCGAAGGCGGGGGTGGACCTGAAGAAGGTGCACGCCGCCGTCGCGGGTGGGGCCGCGGGGAGCTGGCAGCTCACCAACAACGGCGCGAAGTTGCTCGTCGGCGACCTGGAGCCCGGTTTCAAGGTGAAGGACTACGTCAAGGACCTGCGGATAATCATGGAGACGGCTGCGGAGACGAAGATGCCCCTCCTCGGCACGGCGGTGGTGCAGCAGATGTTCAGGGAGCTGGACGCGGAGGGGCTCCGGGACAAGGGGACGCAGGCGGTCATCATACCCGTCGAGAAGCTGGCGAACAAGAGGCTCCTCGGTTGACACCCGCCGGCGCGCCTTATGGCGTGCTACTACACATAACGGTTTTTTTTGAAAAGTCAATTTGTTTGGAAGTGGTCCCGCCCCCAGGAATCGAACCTGGAACCAATCGGTGTCTGCTCAAGGCCTGATCGCCTTCGCCCCGCGGGGCGGAAGCTACAGCCGACCGCTCTACCTTTGAGCTAGGGCGGGCGGGAACCCGTGAAAGCTAGGCTCGGCGCGAATTTAAGCAATATGGTCAGCGGCGGGTGCCCAATCGGGTTTTAGTCTCCGGAAAGTGGCCCCCGAAGCAGCCCCGGCCTGGGGGAGTGTTACGGGTGTTTCCTGTGTTTTCCGAAGACCAGCCTGATGTTCCGCCCGAACGGGGGGCGGATCACGCCGGCCTCCGTGATGAACCCCGTTATGTAGCGAGCCGGGGTGACGTCGAAGCTCGGGTTGAGTGCGTTCGTCCCCTCGGCGGTTATCCTGACGCCCGTGTAGTTGCCATCCTCGTCGGTGCCCCAGACCCAGTTGACCTCGTCGGGGCTCCTCTCCTCTATTTTGATCTCCTCGCCGGTGCGGCACTTGAGGTCGAAGGTCATCCCCGGCGCGGCGACGTAGAAGGGTATGCCGTTCTCTTTCGCTAGCACCGCCTTCTCGTAGGTGCCGATCTTGTTGGCGGTGTCCCCGTTGGCGGCTATCCTGTCGGCGCCCACTATGACGAGGTCGACCTCGCCTCGGCGCATGTAGTGGCCCGCCGCGTTGTCGACTCTGAGGGCGTAGGGTATCCCCTCCTGCCGGAGCTCCCAGGCGGTGAGCTTCGCCCCCTGGCTCCGGGGGCGCGTCTCGTCCGCGTA
>JAUYEB010000256.1 GCA_030691555.1 Candidatus Bathyarchaeota archaeon | reverse complement strand
GGGTTTATAGCCCCGCCGACGTCAGGTTCGCCATGGCGGAGGAGGACCGGGCGGAGACGCTCATCGTTTCCAAGCCCCTCGTCCTCACCGGCGGCTTCCAGGTCTTCGCCGACCAGCTATACAACCGATTCATACAGCTCCTCGCCGTCGCCGCGGGGGCGACCGTCGACCAGCTCGGCGTACTAAACGCCGCCAAGAGCCTCTCGGGTAACATACTGCAGATGTTCTTCGGGAGGGCGGCGGACAGGTTCGGTAAGAGGAGGTTCATCTCGGCGGGGCGCCTCCTCAACGGCGCCGTCCTCGCCGCCATCATCTTCATAGAGGCCCCCGAGTGGCTCATCCCCCTCATCGTCCTCTGCTCCATCTTCGTCTCCATGGCCCTTCCCTCGTGGAACAGCCTCCTGGGAGACTACGCCCCCGAGGGGCGCCGCGGGGAGGTGATAGGCAGGATAAACTCGCTGACCCAGATCGGCGGCCTCACCGCGATGCTGATCGCCCTCTCCATCTCCCTCTCGCAGTCGGGGCCGAGCACCCGGGCGAGCTTCATCCCCGTGATGGCGATGGCGTCCGGGGCTAGCATACTCAGCGGCGTGCTCGTCCTATTCACAAAGGAGAGGCGCCACGAGCAGCAGAGCACCTCCCTCGACTTCTCCAAGCTCCTCGGCGACCTCAGGCTCCGCAGGTACCTCATACTAAACACACTATACGGCGTCGGGATGGCCTTCGCCTGGCCCCTCTTCCCCTTCATAATCACCGAGGAGCTAGGGATGACGGTCTGGCAGGTGGCCATCCTCGCCATAACCGAGACGGCGGCGAACATCGTCACCCAGAGGTTCACCGGGGGCCTCATGGACAGGGTTGGGAGGAGGCCGATCATCGTCTTCAGCAGGGTGGTGATGGCCCTCGCGCCGCTCTCCTACGCACTCGCGACGAGCTGGCTACACATCGTGGTGGCGGAGGTCTTCCTCGGCATGGGGATGGGGGCGTGGATGGGCTCCGAGAGCACCTACGCCATCGACCTAGCCCCGGGGGAGCTGCGCGCCACCTACCTCGCCGCGAGCGCGACCGCCTTCGGCCTCGCCAGCTTCGGCGGCAGCCTGCTCGGCAGCTTCGTCACCGAGCACATCCTCACGAGCGGCGGCATCGAGGCGATAAAGACCGGGCTACTCATCTCCGCGGGGCTCAGGCTCGTCCTCGGCCTCGCCTACTCGGCGGCCTACGAGTCGAGGCCCGGGAAGCCGCAACGACCATAGCTTCAAATAACCTCGGCTCCCCAGCAGAGGAGCCATGGGAGACGGGGAGGAGCGCCTTAAAGAGTCGAGGGCCCTCTACCTCGCCGGCGCGAGCCAGTCCATCCCCGACACCATCATAGACAGGTTCACGGGCACCATAGCCGTCGCCATCGGGGCCAACGTGGCCGAGTCCGGGCTGATAAACGGCGGCAGGCAGCTGGCGCTGACCCTCCCGCAGGTACTCTTCGGGGGGATCGCCGACCAGATCGGCAAGAAGAAGATAATCATAGCGGGGAGGGTACTCGCCGGGCTCGCCCTCGCGGCCCTCGCCTTCGTGGGCACACCACTCACGCTCCTCGCCCTCGTCGTGGCCGTGAGCGTCGCGATAGCGATGGCGACCCCCGCCTGGGGGAGCCTCGTCGGCGACTACGCAGGGGAGCTGCGCAGGGGCACCATAATCGGCAGGATAAACAGCGTCGCCCAGATAGGCGGCCTCGCCGCGATGGTGACGGCCCTCATCATCACCTTCAACCAGACTGGCCCCATGAGCATGGCCTCCTTCACGCCTCTCCTCCTCCTCGCCTCCGCCTCATGCTTCGCCTCCGCCATACTCATCTCCCTCACCGAGGAGAGGGCACCCGCGGGGGGGAGGCGCCGAAGCCTCGACTTCGGCTCCCTATTCGGGGACAGGGACCTGAGGAGGTTCCTCATCGTCAGCTTCGCGTTCGGCCTCGGGGCGGCGACGGCGTCCCCCTTCTTCTCCTACATCACCGTGGGGAAGCTGGGGATGAGCATCTGGCAGATAGCCGCGAGCGCCGCGGCGAACCTCGCCTTCAACGTCGTCGGGCAGAGGGTCTTCGGCAGGATAATCGACAGGGTCGGGAGGCGCCCCGTGATAGTCTTCAGCCGCGTCGGCATGGCCGCATCCACAGTCGTCTACGCCTACGCCACCGACTGGACCCAGATAGTCGCCGTCGAGGCCTTCGTCGGCATCGAGCTCGCGGCCTGGGCCTGCGGGCAGTCGACGTACATCATAGACATCGCGCCGTCGAGGCTCAGGGCGACCTACCTCGCCGCGAGCATGACGGCGGTGGGCGTCTCCAACTTCCTCGGCTCCTACATCATGGGGACGCTGTCGAAGGGGTTCATCGCCTCCACCGACTACGCGGCGATAAGCGTGGCGCTCCTCTTCACCGCGGTCCTCCGGTTCACCATCGGCTTCGCCTTCCTGACGATGAGGGAGTCGAAGCCCACCTCGCAAGCTAGATAAGCCCCAACCGTCCGAGACTCCTTGTGAGAGTTATGGAGATCAAATGGCTCGGCCACGCGAGCTGGATGCTAAGGGCCGCGGGGAAGGTAATCTACATTGACCCCTACGAGGGGGAGTACACGCCCAAGGGCGACCTGGTGCTCGCAAGCCACTCCCACCAGGACCACTGCAAGGAGGACAAGCTCAGGGCGGCCGTGGGGCCCTCGACGACCTTCATAGCCCCCGCCGACTGCGCCAAGGCGGGCGTCAAGCCCACGAGCCTCAAGCCCGGCGACAAGATAAAGATCGGGGACATCGAGGTCGAGGCCGTCGAGGCCTACAACGTGAAGAGGATGAGGAGCCCCGGCGTCCCCTTCCACCCGAGGGGGTTCGGAGTCGGCTACCTCATACGCGCAGAGGGCAAGACCGTCTACCACACGGGGGACACCGAGTTCGTCCCCGAGCTGAGGAGGCTCAAGGGCATCGACGTCATGCTCGTCGCCACTGGGGGGACCTACACGATGGACAACGACGAGGCCGCCGAACTCGCACTCGCCGTGAAGCCGAGGGTCGCCATGCCCATGCACATCTGGGACACCGACCCGACCATCTTCAAGAGGAAGGTGGAGGCGGGAGGAGCCACCAAGGTGGCCATACTAAAGCCGGGCGACGTCTACAGGCTCTAGCCCTTCTTCGCCCACATGTCGAGCGGCGGCTTCGCGTCCGCCGGCAGGGGGCTCCGGTACGTCTTCCCCATGGTCCGCCTCTTCTGCTCCTCCCACGCCTTCTTCAGAAGCCCCGGGTCGGACAGGAGGTCCACGAGGGAGGCGGCGATCACCTTGGAGGCGAAGATAAGGCTCCTGTGGCCGATCCCCGTCCCAGAGGCGGCGACGTTCATCCAGCTGTGGCCCGGTGTGCCGAGGGGCCAGGTGGCCGTGTAGAACTCCACCGTGGGGGCCTTCCAGCTCACGTCGCTCACGTCGGTGGAGCCGTGGCTGACATCGCCCTCGTCCCACGCGTCGGCGACGCTCCCGTCCATGACGACGCCCTCCAGCCTCTCCCACCCGGGGCGCTTCGACTTACGC
>JAUYEB010000179.1 GCA_030691555.1 Candidatus Bathyarchaeota archaeon | reverse complement strand
CGAGTATCAGGGCGACGACGACTACGGCCCCGATTAAGCCTAATGTGAATATGTCCATTTTTTCTCCCCTTAAAAGCTGAAAAGCCGGCCCTAAAAGGTTATTGAATATAATCTAAATAGTTGGCCGAGTTACTCGACGGGGGACTGGACTTCCTTTGCCCCCTGTCGGCGGGTGTAGGTCTCCTTGGCGAACAGGAAGACGAGGGCGCCGCTGAGGAGCATGAGTACCGTCATGAAGTAGAAGGGGAGACTGAGGCCGTACCTGTCCGCGATAAGCCCCAGGATTATGGGGCCGACGACGTAGCCGAGGTCACCGAAGAACCTGTAGAAGCCCATGCTCAGTCCGTGGGGCTCCTGTATCGTTGCGTCGGAGGCCATGGCGAGGGGCGCCTGCTGGGCACCGCTCGTGCCGATTCCAAGGACCACCGCGGCGACGACTATGGTGACAAAGCTCGTGGTGAACGGGAAGAGGGAGCAGGCGACTCCGGCGACGATGATGCTGCTCACGATTATCGGCTTACGCCCTATGTAGTCGAGCCCGTAGCCGATGGGGACCGTCATTATCAGGTTCATCACGGTGGCGGCGCTCAGCATGAGGCCGATCTGCTCCTCGCCGAGGTGGAGCTCGGTGTTGGCGAATAGCGGTAGAATCGTGCTCCTTATCCCCGTCATGAGGAAGAAGGCGGTGAATGTGGCGAGGCAAGCCATCATGTAGCTCCTGTTGCTCAGGAGCCTCTTGACGACGGGCACCGAGAAGTGGCTGGCCTCGTGGTTCCTGTTCTGTACGTTGTCGGGCTCCTTGACGAGGATGTAGGTCAGGACTAGGCTGATGGCGCCCGCGATGGCGTAGAAGTAGAAGGGGGCCTGGATGCCCCAGTTCGCCGCGATCACGCCTCCGACCGTGGGGCCGGCGGCGGAGCCTATCAGCATGAACGACTGGAAGAAGCTCATGACCCGCCCCCTCTCCTCGGGCTTCAGTATGTCGGCGAGGAGTGTGGTCCGGCTGGTCATCCACATGGCCGACCCCACGCCCTCGATGAACCTGTAGAAGAGGAAGATGGCGAAGTTGGGGGCCGTGGCGTTTAGGAAGGAGCAGATGGTGAGTATGAGGGTCCCGAAGACCATGAGGGGGCGCCGCCCGAACTTGTCGGCCAGATAGCCGACGGGGAGGTCGACGACGAATCTGCCCAGTGCATACATGGCGATGGCGAGGCTCACCATCGTGTAGTCGACGTTGAACGACTCAGCGTAGATGGGGAGGATGGGCGAGACGATGCTCATGCCGAGGAATATGAAGAAGCTGGGGACGTAGATCGATAGGATGTCAGATGTTAGGCTTCTCTTTGCCGTAATCCCGCCTTCTCACTTGATGCCTGATGGTGGGAAGCGGGCGGGATTTAAACGTAACCGAGGCCGCTGACGCCTTGAGGGCTAGTCAGGTCGCCGGCTTCGCCTCCATGGCTCCCTTCTTCCCGTTCTTCCCCGGTAGCGTCTCCTCCCCGAAGAGGAAGACGACGGCCGCTACCACGAAGATCATCCCGCCCATTACGTAGAAGGGGGCGGAGAGCCCGAAACCGTCGGCGACTACGCCGAGGAGGATGGGCCCGAATAGGCTCCCGATGTCGCCGAAGAATCGGAAGATGCCCATGCTTATGCCGCGCGGCTCACCGACGGTGGCGTCCGTCGCCATAGCGAGCGGGGCCTGCTGCATGCCGCTCGTCCCGATCCCCATGATGAGGGATACGCCGCAGAGGAGGAGGAATGAGGTGAACTGGGGGAAGAGGAACATCGATATCCCCGAGGCCACCAATCCGAAGACGATTATCGGCTTCCGCCCGATGAGGTCGATGCCGTAGCCGATGGGTATGGTGAGGAAGAGGTTGGCGAGGGTGGCGGCGCTAAGGATCATGCCTATGTCGGCGGGCGACAGGCCCGCCACCTCGGCGGCGTAGAAGGGGAGGATGTCCTGCCTGATGCCCGAGACTATGAAGAACGCCGTCGCGGTTGACAGAGACGCGTAGACGAAGCCCCTGTTCTTCAGCAGCCTCAGCGTGAGGTCCCTCGGGAAGGCTAGTTCGCCGCTGTGGGCCTTGCCACTCTCAGTCTCCCTGATGAATACGTAGGTGAGGACGAGGCTGAGGACGCCGGTTGCGGCGTAGAAGTAGAAGTTCGCCTGCGCGCCGTACCATGTGGCTATGAAGCCGCCGATCGTCGGCCCCGCTGCCTGCCCTATGGCCTGGAAGCTCTGGAAGTAGCCGAGGACCCGCCCCCTCTCCTCGGGCTTTAGTATGTCGGCGAGGAGCGTGGTCCGGCTCGTCATCCACATGCTCGCGCCCATGCCCTGGATGAGGCGGTAGAAGAGGAACAGCCAGAAGTTGTCGGCCATGCCGTTGAGGAAGGCCGTGATGGCGATCAGCGCCGTCCCGATGATCATGAGGGGCCTGCGCCCGACCTTGTCGGCGAGGAGACCGGCGGGGAAGTCCATGATGAGCCTCCCCACGCTGTAGACGGTGATCGCCATCCCGGCGAGGAAGATGCTCACCCCGAAGGACTGCGCGTAGAGGGTCAACACGGGGGAGACGATGCCCATGCCCACGAAGATGAAGAACGACGGGACGTAGATCGACAGTATGTCGTTGGTTCTGGAGCGATCGGCCAAGGGCGGGCGTCCTCAGGGGTTCCTACGCATCACCGTGCTTGGCGATTTAAGTTTGACTGAGTGTGACGCCGCCCTTGTTGAATCGAGTCTTGATTATCTCCTTCGCGAAGATGGCGACCATGAGGGCGCTGAAGACGAGGAGCCCGTCCATCACCCAGAATGGGGTGTGCAGGTCGGTCGCGTCGGCGACGGCGCTAAGGGCTATCGGCCCTATCATCGAGCCCAGATCCCCCATCAGCCTGTAGACGCCCATCGAGAGGCCGCGCCGCTCACTGTAGGAGGCGTCCGTGGCGAGGGCGAGCGGCGCCTGCCCCGCGCCCCCGGAGGCCAGCCCCATCACGACTGCCGCCAACACGAGCCCCCAGTAGTCCTGGGCGTAGACGAAGCCGATGTCCGCCGCCGCCATGATGAGTATGTTCCATATTATCACCGGTTTCCTCCCGAGGATGTCGATCGCGTATCCTATGGGGACCGTGATGAGCAGGTTTGTGATGGTGGCGTAGCCGAGGATCGTGCCTATCGCGGCGGGGTCCATCCCCAGCTCGTTCGCCGCGAAGATGGGCAGCATGTCGGTGCGTATCCCCGACCGTTGGAAGAAGACGACGAAGGTGGCGAGGCAAGCCATCGCGTAGGTCTGGTTCTTCAGCAGCCTGGCCACGTCGCTCAGCTTGAAGAGGTGCCCACCCTCGACCTTCCTCTTCACCAGCCCCTTCGGCTCGAAGATGAGGAAGTAGGTGAGGAGTACGCAGACGACGCCGGTCACAGTGTAGGCGTAGAACGGGGCGGATATCCCCCAGGCCGCGGCCACGAAGCCGCCGATGACGGGGCCCGCGCTCTGCCCTATGAGCATGAAGGCCTGGAAGTAGCCCATGACGCGGCCACGCTCCTCCGGCTTGAGAATGTCGGCTAGTAGGGTCTGCCTGCTAGTCATCCACATGCCGCTGCCCACGCCCTCCAGGAACCTGTAGACGAGGTATAGGGCGAAGTTCCCCGCCGAGGCGTTGAGGAAGGCGGTTACCATGACGAGGACGCTGCCGATGATCATGACCGGGCGGCGCCCTATCCTGTCGGCCGCGATCCCCGCCGGGATGTCCGCGAGAAACCTGCCGAAGGCGTGCGCGGTTATCGCCAGACTCGCTATGGCGAGGCTGACGCCGAAGCTCGTCGCGTAGAGGCTGATGATGGGGCTGACGATGCTCATACCCATCGTGTTGAAGAAGCTGGGGACGTAGATGCTCAGGATGTCGTTTGCGACTGATCGCCTCTGCGACTTTTCCTCAGCCGTGGCGTGGCCCCCGTAATGAAGGAGAAGGGGGAGGCTTGGGCCGTTAAAGCTTATCCGCGTACCCCAGGCGGCTCAGGGCCCTGAGGGCGGTCGTCGAGGTCTACTACGACGAGGCTGCGCAACTCGACGCGGGGTTCGGCGTGGACAGGTCTTCGCGCCTCGGGGCCGCGATGAGGGACTACCTCTCCATCTTCAGCTAGGCCGCGAGCCTGAAGTGGACAATCTTCCTCCCCTTCTTCGCCTCCTCGAGGCGGAGCTCCGCCAGGTGGCCGATCTCCCCCGTCGCCTCGACGTGGGTGCCGAAGCAGAACGTGGAGGCGTAGGGGCCTATGTCGACGATACGGAGGCGGTCGACGCCCCGGGGGATCTTCTGTAGGAAGGCGATCTTGCGGGGGTCGCCGGAGGCGTCGATCTTCGCCCTGTCCTCGTAGTAGACGCGTACCGCCGCGTCCTCGTCGACGATCTCGTCGAAGCGGCGGCGGACGCCCTCGACCTGCTCGGCCGTCAGATTCGACGGCTGGTATTCGAGCCTCTCCAGGTCGCTGTAGACTTTCGGGGGCTCACCGAGGGCCTCGATGAGGCCGGTGATGAGGTGCTCCGCTGAGTGGCGCCTCATGTTCCAGCTCCTCGTCGGCCAGTCGATGGCGCCGTGGACGGCCGTGCCGACTGCGATGTCCGCGTCTAGGTAGTGGTAGATCGCCAGCCCCCTCTTCACGACCTTCGAGACCCGGGCAACGCCGCCCGCGTGCCTGAGTACGCCCACGTCGCTTGGCTGGCCCCCCGAGTCGGGGTAGAAGGCGGTCCTGTCGAGGACAACGAACTTCGGCCCAGCCTTGACGACGGTGGCGTCGAACTCGGTCAGGTGGCTGTCCCGCGCGTACAACGGCTCGGTGTCCATTTTGTTTAGGTGACCCCGACCGAGGCAATCAACCTTGCGCCGAGGGCAGCCCAGCGCTTCGCCCCACTGCGGGGGCCTCCCCGACACCGTTAATAAACGGTGTCTCAGAGCTTGGAACCTGATGGGCAGGAGAAGGGCCTTCGACGAGACCTACCCCACAAGGGAGGGCTACACGCGCTTCGACCAGAGGAACACGTCCTTCGGCCTGAGGCAGCGGAGGCGTGGAGCCGCCATCGGCTACGCCACCGAGGAGGAGAGGCTCAAGCAGATGAGGAGGAACCTCCCGGGGTACTCGATCGTCGACTACGCCTTCAAGGACGCCGCTGGCATGTACGAGGGGGTGCCCGGGGAGGAGGGGACGCTCGACTTCGGCTTCTACAAGTGGACGTCCCTCGGCGCCACGGCCAAGCCCCGGGACCTCCCCAGGTGGGAGGGGAGCCCGGACGAAGCCGCGCGCATAGTGGGGAAGGCCGCCAGGTACTTCGGGGCCGTAGGCGCGGGCTTCTGCGCCATAGACGAGAGGTGGATCTACAGCCACGACTCCTCGGGGAGGCCCATAGTCTTCGAGGACGTGGAGGAGGGGTACACCACGGGGGAGAAGGCGGTGATCCCCACGAGCCACAGGTGGGTCGTCGCCCTGACGGTCCCCATGGAGTTCAGGGAGAACAGCAACGCCCCCACCGCCCTCGACGTCACCAGCAACATGGGGTACAGCAGGATGCACATCCTCGCCGGCTTCGTCGCGGAGTTCATCAGGGGCCTCGGCTACCACGCCGTACCCATGGGGAACGACACCTCCCTCAGCGTCCCCATAGCGGTCCAGGCGGGGCTCGGCCACGTGGGCCGCAACGGCCGCCTCATCACCTGGGAGAGGGGCCCACTCGTCCGGATCTGCAAGATATTCACGGACCTCCCCCTCCCGACGAGCCCACAGGCGCCCACGGGGATAATCGAGTTCTGCGAGGCTTGCGAGAAGTGCTCCAAGATGTGCCCCAGCGGCTCCATCCCCCGGGGGCCCCGGACCTGGGAGCCCAGGTGCGAGGCGAACAACCCCGGCGCCCTCAAGTGGTACTGCGACGAGGAGGCGTGCCTCGAGTACTGGCACGAGGTGAAGACGGGGTGCTCCATCTGCTTCAGGGTCTGCAGCTTCACAAAGGAGCCGGGGCTCAGACACGACGCCGTGAAGTGGTTCATCAGGAACGTCCCCCAGCTCAACGGGCTCTGGGTCTGGAGCGACGAGCTCCTGGGCTATGGTAGGATCGGGGACCTGAAGGGGTACTGGGACGAGGAGTAGGTCTAGGAAGGGATGAACTTCTGTATCCTCTGCCCCTCCAGCACCTCGCCGACGTAGAGGGCGCCGTGGCTGTCCTTCCAGACGCAGTGGGGTGCGACGAATTGGCCGGGGGTGAAGCTCTTCTCCCCGCCGAGGCGGGCGAGGACCTCGCCCCTCTTGTTGAGGATGCTCACGCGGTGGGTGAGCTCGGCGACGTAGACCCTGCCGCGCCCGTCGAAGTAGATGTCGCAGGGGCGGAGGAGGTTGCCCCACTCCTCGA
>JAUYEB010000167.1 GCA_030691555.1 Candidatus Bathyarchaeota archaeon | reverse complement strand
GTACCGGGAACGTGGAGGCTTATTATGTCACTCCGCGCTAGGAGGTCGCTTAGTTCGGCCCACTCGAGCCCGATCTCCTCCTCGAGGTCGAGGCGCCTGGACCGGCTCCAGTAGAGGAGCCTCACGTCGAAGGCCTTGAGGCGTCTCGCCGTGGCGGCGCCTATTCTGCCGAGGCCGACGAGGCCGACTGTCTTCCCCATCAGCTCGGCCCCGATCAGGTCGCCGTACTTCCTCGCCCAGCCCCCCTCACGGACCGCCCTGTCGGCGGCGGCTATCCTCCGGGTCATGGAGAGCATCATGGCGATCGTCATCTCGGCGACGGTCACGGTGAGGGCGTCGGGGGTGTTGAGGACGACCTTACCCAGCTCCCTCGCGGCGGCTAGGTCGACGTGGTCGCAGCCGATGCCGTGGACGCCGACGGCCCTGAGGCGCGGGCTCGCCTCCATGATCTCACGCGTCACCCGGATACCGCCACGCGTGATGAATCCGTCCGCGCGGGGCGCGACTGCGAGCAGGGCGTCCTCACCGGAGCCGGGTGGGAGCCCTATGACCTCGACGCCCCTCCCCTCGAGGAGCCTGACGCCCGCCTCGTTTATCGGTTCGGTGACGACGACCGTCCACTTGGGCAAACTGGTTCTATGAAGAATTGGTGGGGTCGGGTTAAGAAGCTTAGGAGCGGCCCCTGCCCCGGCGCGGGACCTTCGAGGGCTCGTGCTTCGCCTCCTTGAACGCCTTCTCTAGGGCTGACATGAGTCCGTCGAAGGTCTTGACGAGGTCGTAGCCCGCGTTGGATGTCTGGAACTGCTCGGTGGGGCTCAGGGCGCGCGCCGTCATCTCGTACCTCTCGTTCTCTCCCCCCTTCTCCGACTTCTTGATCCTCACCTGTACGTTGTTGATGTGGGGGTGTATCTTCATGCCGAGCGAGATGACTCGCCTCACCTTCTCCTCGGCTAGGCTCCTCGCGAGGAACTCCTCACCCGCCAGGCCGACTATGGAGATGGGCATCTCGGGCTCCACCGGGGACTCGGCTATGAGGACGAGGAGCTCCTTCGGCGTGAGGATGCCCAGGACCCCCTCGTTCTCGTCTATGAGAATGGCCGCGCTCTTCCCCTGATCCCTGAGGCCCCTGGCGACGTCTAGGGCCGAGGCGCTCGTCGAGACCGTGAAGGGGTGCCTGTCCATGATCCCGTCCACGTTCCCGGGATACCTGGTGACCTTCTCACCGGGCAGCTCACCGGTCTTCCTCCTGCCGACGCCCTGCGAGAGGTATTGGACGAGCTCGGCGGCCGTGACTATGCCGGCGAGTTTCCCGTCCTTGGTGATGGGGACGTGGCTGAAGCCCCTTTCGAGCATGATCTTCCTCGCCTCGGCGACCTTCGCCCCTACTTCGAGCGTCACGGGGGGCATCTTGGCTATGTCCTTCGCCAGCGTCTTCTTCAGATCGTTGCAGTCGGCCATGGCGCCCACGATGTCGACCTGCGAGATGATGCCTATTGGCTTCATGTTCTCCACGACGGGGAGGGCCCTCAAGTTTATCCTGACGAGCTCCGTCGCGACGCCCTTCACCCAGCTGTCCGCCGTCACGGGGGTCTGCCACTGGGACTTCCACAGCTTCTCGACCTTCGTCTGCTCTAGGGGCTCGGCGCCGAGCAGGTCTCGGACCGTCACCAACCCGATCTTGCCGCCGCCGACGACGATGGCCTCGTAGCGGCCAGTCCTCTCCAGCTCCCCCTTGACCTTGCTGGCCCAGTCCTCGGGGGTAAAGATGCTTATCCTCCTGTTGATTAGTTCGGATATCTCGGTCTGCGATAGTTCCTCGATGGTCTTCGCCAAGTTTAGAGCCTCATCGATCAATCGGCTTCGGCTGGTTAAATAGTTGCACTCGGTGGAAACCTTATACAGGGGTTCGGGAACCCTAATCGGAGCCCCAGTGTGCACCCTGATAGTCCTCCACAGGCTGCTAGACGAGTACCCCGTCGTCGTCCTCCACAACAGGTACCTCGGCGCGGGGACGCTGGAGGAGCCGCCGAGGGTCTCCTGGGGGCGGAGGCGGGTTTTCAGCCCCTACGACGTCGCCTCAAGGGGGACGTGGGTGGGCTTCAACGAGTCGGGGCTCCTCGTCGCCGTGACCAACCAGGAGACGGAGTTCAACGAGAGACCCGCGAGGAGCAGGGGGCTCCTCGCCATGGACCTCCTAGACGGGTGCGAGACCGCCGAGGAGGCGAAGGCGTTCCTCACCGACCCCGACGTGAGGTGGGACTACAGGAGGGGCAACTTCGTCGTGGCGGATGGGAACTCGGCCTGGCAGGTAGTCTGGGACAAGGAGACCGTCGCCCAGAGGCTCCAACCCGGCGGGCACGTCGTCACGACCCTGACCATCTTCCCCGGTGTCGAGTGGACGGAGAGGGCGGAGAGGATGTGGGTAAACGTCGAGAAGAGGAGGATAAGAGCCCTCCAGCTCCTCGGCGCGCTCGACGTGTCGGATTTAGACGGGACGGTCGAGGGCCTGAAGATAATAGGGTCGGACCACGGCTCGGAGAAGGGGCCCGGCTCGATCTGCTACCACTACCCGACGGGAGAGAACGTGCAGACCTCCTCGACCATAATGGCCCTAGGTCAGGAGATCAGCAACTCTAGGATCCTCTACTGCGTGGGGAACGCCTGCGAGAACGAGTACAAAGACTACTCGGAAATGTTGAAGGGCGGGGTCTAGGAGGGCAGCTCCTTCCCGATCTTCTTCTTCTGCGCCAGCTCGTAGACCTTGGCGGCCGTGCCGACGTCCTGTATGGCGAGGCCGGTGGCCTTGTAGAGGGTTATCTCGTCGGGGCTGACGCGCCCCTTCTTGTGGCCCGCGACTATCTCGCCCATCTCGGCGTAGATGTCCTTCTCGGAGACGGCGCCCTCCTCCTTCGGCTTGGCGAAGTCGCCGACGACGAAGGCCTGGGGCATGTAGTCGACGACGAGCTTCGTGACCTTCTTTATGACGCTGGTCTCCAGCTCGCGCTTGGCGGCTGTGTCGGCGCCGATGGCGGAGACGTGTGCGCCCTTCTTGAGCCACTCGCCCTTGAGGAACGGGGTGGGGCTCGGGGTGCAGGTGATTATTATGTCGCTGTTCTTCGTCGCCTCCTCCGCGGACTTGGCGGGGACGAAGTCGACGCCGGGGTACGTCGCCTTCATCTCCTTGATGAACGGCGGGATCGCCACGGGCATGATGTCGTATATCTTGACCTTCTTGACCTTGGGGCGGACGAGCATGAGGCCCATTATCTGGCTCCTGCCCTGGACGCCGAGGCCGCAGAGGCCGACCTCGCTCGCGTCCTCACGGCTGAGGTACTTGATGCCGACGGCGCCTGCGGCGCCGGTGCGTAGGGCGGTGATGTATGTGCCGTCCATTATGGCGAGGGGCGACCCGTTCTCGGGGCTGTTGATCACTATCTTGGCCTGGACGGTTGGGAGGTTGTAGTCCTTCTTGTTGCCGGGGTGGACGGTGACGAGTTTTGTGCCCGCTGCGTTCAGGTTGGGCATGTAGGCGGGCATCGCGATGAGGACACCCTTGGGGAAGTGGAGGTAGACGCGTGGCGGCATCTCGATGGCCTTGTTCCCCATCTCCCGGAAGCCGTTCTCGACGGCCTCGAAGGCGCTCTTCATGTCGAGGACCTGCTTGACCTCGTCCTGCGTGAGGTAAAGAACCATAATTTAGTCTCCTAGGTGTAAGGCACCCGGACGCCGTATTAACGATTTTCGAGGCTAGGTGGTGAACTTCTCCCCGCCCGTGAATACGCGCTGAAGCTCCGAGTAGAGGACGTGGAATCCGTCCTGGGTCTTCGAGGAGACCGCGATGGGGCTGAACTCGACGCCCATCCTCTCTATTATCTCCAGCATGTCCTGGCTCATCTCCTTGTTCATGCCGGTGAGGCGTGCGTCCATCGCCGTGCGGAGTACGTCGGGGTCCTCGGCCCAGCTCATCATGCCCTCCAGCTCCTTCTCCTTGAGGAGGTCGACCTTGCTGAAGACCTGGAACTGGGGGAGCTGGAACCGGACGTTTATGGCGGAGGCGAGGAACATGTTCATGACGTAGTTGAGGGGGTCGCGGCAGTAGCCGGCGTCGAAGAGGTAGACGAGCCCCTTGTCGGCGTCGGTGAGCTTCTCGGCCACCTCAGCGCCTATGTTGCGGAACGCGAATAGCTCCATCTGCCCCGGGGTGTCGACTATGCAGATGTCTGGGGTGAAGTCCTCGATGTCCTGGCTCACCTGGTCGACGACGTCTTTTATCATGTCGGTGGCGGCGACTAGGCCGCCGTTGGGGCCGAGGCCGTACTCCTCCATGACGTCCTCGACCTTTATGTAGTCGCGGATGTCGACGTTGGCGGAGTATGGGGGGTTGGGGGCGCCTGGGTCGAGGTTGACCGCCATGACGTCCTCGCGCTGCATCTCCAGCCACCTGGTGAAGGCGGCGGTGAGGCTGGACTTGCCGCTCCCGGCGGTCCCGACCATGAATATCATGTGCATGGCGATTACCCTGTTAGGTCCCTGAACGCCTTGTA
>JAUYEB010000133.1 GCA_030691555.1 Candidatus Bathyarchaeota archaeon | reverse complement strand
TCTTGTCTAAGATCGAGACCGTTCGCCATTATTCCAAGAACCCATCCACCCACTCTAGGAATCGCTCCGCGTCTCTGACGGCCTCCGATGCCTCCCCCTCCTTCATGAGCCTCTCCTCGTACTCGGCGGCGTTCCTTATGGCGAGTAGCCTGCTGAGTTGGTGCCCCTTTCCTCTGGAGTGTGTCTCTGGGGAGGTCCAGCGTCTGGAGAAGGGCAACGGCGTCCTCGTGCCGCTCGCCCGCGTGTCTGGCGCCGATCAGGAAGACGGTGAGTGCGTCGCAGGCGCTTATCCCGCTGTGGACGGCGTTCGTCACGGCGGCGTTCCATCGCCCCGCGCCTAGGCTTTCCCTGGCGGCTTCGAGGCTCTCCCTAGCCTTTGTTAGATAGTTGCGGTGGAGGTTCTTTTCGACGCGCCTTGTTTTCGACAGGTGTAGCCAGCTCCAGGGTCCCGCGCACGGGTATGTTTTTCTTTTTTATCTCTCTTAAGATATGAAGTCTGCCCTCGTCGGCTAGGTCGGCTTCGGTTAGTATGTAGGGGGCTATTGGGTTTCCGAACCGCTTGGAGACTGTGAGTTGAGCCTCTGAGACCGTGGTCTCAGCCTGCTCCTTGTCTTCGGCGATGATGAGTAGGTCGATGTCGCTCAGCGCCTCTTCTTCGCCTCTGGCTACGCTCCCGAATATAGTCGCCGATGCTATGGATGGGTCGCGGAGGCTCCTGCCTAGGAGTTTGGCGAGTTCGGGCAGGGTCTCCGCCTCTGCTTGGAAAATCTTGTCGATGAGGCTGGCCGCGTAGCTTTCCCTGTTGAGGGATACGGTGTGGGACTTTCCAATTACCTTGATCCTTATCGCGTTCATCTCGTAGAGGTCGTTGAGGGCTTTTCGGACGCCCGTGTGAGACACCTTGATGTGGCTGGCTAGTTCTCGCGTGGTGAACTCCTTGCCGCTGTGCTTGTTGAGGGTTCTGAGGATCTTCACCTTGACCTTTGATCCTAGGAGTGTTTCGATGTAGTCGTGGTAGAGCATGGCATCACTGTTAACTATTGTTAACATATGGAACCTTTTGTTTAATAACTTTACTATGTTAATTTTATTCCGTGACTATCGTAAAGAAAAGACAACCTAAAAGGAGGGCTCTGCCCCAGTCAAGGCGGTGCTAGTCTTGGAAGAGGTCATCTCCGCGGAGGGGCTCGTCAAGAGGTACGGCGATCTTACGGCGCTCGACGGTGTGAGCTTCTCGGTGCCTCGGGGATGCGTCTTCGGGCTCCTCGGGCCGAACGGCGCCGGGAAGAGCACCACGATACGCATACTGACTGGCCTCACGAGGCCGACCTCGGGCAAGGCGACGGTGCTCGGCCACGACGCGGAGGCGGTGGAGGCCAAGGCGCGGATAGGCGTCGTCCCCGAGGCCTCGAACGTCTACGAGGAGATGACAGCGCTCGATAACCTCGTCTTCGCCGGGGAACTCTACGGGGTCCCCCGCGACGAGAGGCGGAGCCGGGCGATGGAGCTCCTTGAGCTCTTCAACCTCTCGGATCGTGCTCGGGACGTGGTCGTGGGCCTCAGCAGGGGGATGAAGAGGAGGCTGACCATCGCCTGCGCCCTCGTGCACCGCCCCGAGCTCATCTTCCTCGACGAGCCGACGACCGGGCTGGACATCCAGAGCGCCAGGATACTCCGTGAACAGGTCAGGGAGCTGAATAAGGGCGGCGTAACGGTGCTCCTCACCACCCACTACCTGGAGGAGGCCGACCAGCTCTGCGACTCCATAGCCATGATCAACCGGGGGAGGATCGTCGCCCTCGACACCCCCGAGAACCTGAAGGCGCGCGTCACGGGTTCGCGGATAGTCGAGGTGGCCTTCAGCGGGGGCGTGGACGAGGCCGATCTCGGGGGGTTACCGGGGGTCACCGAGGTCCACCGCCTAGGCGACAAGCACCGCCTCACCGTCGGCGACGATTCCGACATAGTTGGGGAGATCGCGGACTACGCCAGGAGCCGGGGGGTGACTGTGTCCACGATAAACACCCTGAGGCCCAGCCTTGAGGACGCATTCCTCAAGATAACGGGGGTAAACCCGGAAGAGGCAAAAAAGGACAAAGAACCTCAGAGGCAGAGGAGGAACGACGGATGACCTTCAGCGACTCCCTCGTGAAGGCGCTCTACATAGCCAGGAAGGACATCAGGGTCTACTACCTCAAGGCTCCGAACTTCACCTACGGGCTGCTTATGCCGGTCGCCCTCTACCTCGCCTTCGGGAGCACGGGCCAGCTGAGCCCGGAGACGCTCATCTCGGGGCTCGTCTCCCTCGTGATCCTCTTCGGGACCACTAGCATCGAGGCGGTCTCGGTCGTGACCGAGAAGACGACGGGCACGCTGGAGCGGCTTCTCGCCGCCCCTGTATCGCTGACGAGCCTCCTCATGGGTAAGGCCCTCGCTGGGTTCGCCCTCGGCCCGGTGACGGCGGTCCTCGCCCTTATACCTATCACGCTCCTTTCGGGAGCATCGATAGCCAACCCACTGCTCGTCTTCGCGGCGATCACGGTGTCCAGCTTTACATTCGCGGCCCTCGGCATACTCGTCAGCGTCTACGCGAAGTGGATTCCGGAGGCGCAGATGTACAGCAACTTCCTCAGGTTCCCCATGGCCTTCCTCGGGGGTGCCTTCCTCCCCTACTCATCGATGCCCCCGATCCTCCAGACAGTCTCACGCGCCCTGCCCCTCACATACACGATCGAGGCGATGAAGGAGGCGATGTCCAGCCCCTTCGTGACCCAGACCTACTTGATCGATATGGTGGTATTGGTTGTCTTCAGCGTCGTCTTCATGGCCGCGGCGTCGAGGACGTTGGCGAAGAGGCTAGGCTGAGACTGGCTCGTGGAGCCAGCCGTTCTCCGAGTATATGCGCCGTCCCTCGGGGGAGACGAGGAATTCGATGAAACGCTTCGAAAGCTCCAGATCTTTCGTGTATGTGACCACCTGCGCCGCGGTGCTCCTGAATATCTGTAGCTCCCTCGGCATCTCCACGACCTCGCAGGTGTCGGGCCAGATGTTTTTGAAGGCGTTCCAGCCGAAGATGGCGTCCACCTTGTCCTGATGGATCAGGGCCATGAGGCTTCCGCAGGCGTCGGCGTGCTCGACAATGTTAGGGCGTATTCTCTCGATGAGCCCCGCCTTGCTGCACACGTCGTCCCAGACCCCCTTAAGGCAGCCGCCAGTCGCCGTCCCGACGCGCATCCCGGGTTCACACAGGTCTTCGAGGCGCTTGATGCCCTTCGGGTTCCCCTCCTGCGTGAGTAGGACGCTGCGCCTGTAGCCGAGGCTCCTCCGGGTGCCCTTGATGAGGAGCCCCATATCCTCGGCCTCGTCGTGGACGTACTCGGCCCCGCTGGTTAGTATGTCGCCCTGCTTCCTCAGGGCTATGGACTTGAGAAGGTTCTCGGGCTTGCCCGCGGTTAGCCGGATCACTGTCCCGGTCTTCCTCTCGAACGCTGCGATGGCCTCCTGCATTGGGGGGGCTACCGCGCCCGCCGAGAAAACGTGCAGTTGAAAGCTCGCTGACACGTCCTAACCCTCTTGGGATATGCTCAGTTCTACCGTTCGGTATAAGATATCCGCTCCTCAATCATTTCACCAACGGCTTGTTGAGGACGGGCGTATTCGTGGCGGCGAATACGGATAGTGACAATGCCCAGAATCTATCGTCGTGAGTCTCTGCGGGGTGGCTGAAGAGAAGACGCCCTGTTTTTGAAAGCTCATATCTTTCAACGTTAAGCTCCTGGAATAGTTCTGTGTCGTAGGGGATGTGGAGGAGGGGACGGAGCCCCGATGAACAATTCGGGCAGATGATCCGCCATTCACCGTCTTGAGTATCGACGTAGCCTGACCAACTACATTTTGGGCAGATGGCTTTCCTCATCTGCTCCTTGAGGGCCGTCGCCATCGCCTCCTTGCTCTGATCCGTGAAGCTGACGCCCTCAACGTTCCTGATGCCTCCCCGCTGCATGTCCTCCACGATGTAGTCGCCAACGCCCGTCTTGTCGGCGTAGACGGAGCGGATCGTCGCCCAGTTGTCCTGTAGGCGCTTGATGCAGCCGATGACCGCCCCATAGCTCGTCTCCAAGGGGAAGGCGTGCATGTGACGAAGGTAGAGGTGGCCGCCGAGCCTCTCAACGACGGCCACTACGGAGGGGTCGCGGTGCTTCCCGAAGTCGACGCCGACGTGAAACTCCCCCTCCGGCCTCGCCGTGGCGGGGATGTAGTCTATGGCGCTGTCCTGTGCGAGGGCTATAAGGGCGATTGGGAGCCATGCGTTGGCGTCCTCTCCCCACTCGCAGAGCATCTCCCTCCTCCACCGGGCCGAGTCCCCGCGAAGCTGCCCCTCGATCGTGGCAACCATCTCCGGGTTCAGCGGCCCACGGGGGGCTAGCGCCTCGGTGTAGGGCACGACGTACCTGCTGAAACCCGAGTAGGCGGGGTCGTGCATCATCCTGTAGAAGACGGAGTCCCTGTTCCACGGCGTGCTCTCGGCTATCAGGTAGCCCCCCGTCGTGTTCAGGGCGAAGAGGACCGCGGGGTACAGCTCCTCGTCCTCC
>JAUYEB010000127.1 GCA_030691555.1 Candidatus Bathyarchaeota archaeon | reverse complement strand
CACCCTCGTAGTTTGTTGAGTAGTTCTTCGTTACTGCGTAGGAAGTCTCGACTGTGAAGAAGGCATCGGATGCTGGGTTACCGGTAGCATCAAGGTCAGTGACCCTGATCCTCCTAGCACCGAAGTAGGCATCTGGGATGGTAATCTCCTTTGAGAAGGAGTAGCCAGATGCGGTGCCTATGGCGACGAGCACAACATCGGGTGTTCCGGTGTTTGCGTCGTCGTCAAAGCCGATACTATAGTGACCGTTGTATGAGTTAATGGTGCCAGAGACTACCACCTTGGTACCGACTGACCCAGTAGAGACATTGATTGTAGCAGTTACAGCAGCATTAGCAAACATCACTGATGGTATCAGTGATAGCTTCATGCTTGCGATGACGAGTAGAGGTAGAGTTTTCCTCATATTCATTTTTTTTCTTTTCTCCTTTACATCGTCACGGAGGGAGACCCGGGCATTACCCCGAATACCCCTACCTAGACGATTGAGGTCAAAACCACCCAACCACACTTAAGGGTATGTCTACAGCCCCAGATCAATGTATACAGGGGTGGGTCAATGTATACAACAACCGTGATTGTCGCAAAAAAAATGAACATATTTCGGGGCTAAACCGCCAAAAAAACACCGCACCGAGACGCGCCCCCAAACCGGACGGGAGAAGGAGAAAAACACCCTAAAATGATCCATCCACAAACGTGTAAAAACCGCGGGCGCGCCCAACCTTCACTTTATTTAAAATAGTTAAAAATCAGCCACTCGGGGCCCTCGCGTACCTCACGGTCGCCATCCCACGCACATGATCCCTCTCCACCTCCCTGAAACCCAGCGCCCCCATCAACCCCGAGACGTAGCTCAGCAGCAGCCCCGTGAAGCTCTCCGTCATCACGAAGCAGGTGAAGCGGAAGAAGGCGTCGTCGCCCCCCCTTATCTCGACCTCGTCGAGGTTCCAGCTCGCCGCCAGCTCCTTCGCGAGGAAGGGGAAGACCTCCCCCCCGCCGAGCTTGCTGGCGACGTAGCGCCCGTACCAGTGGCCCGCCTCCTCCCAGAGAGCCCTCAGCTCCTCGGCGTGCCCCGCCTCCAGCCCGTCGACTATGCGGCTCAGGCTGCTCCTCTGCACCATCATGGCCCCCGCCCCCCGCTGGAACTCCACCATCCGGTAGGCGTCGACCGCGTCCCCCAGCGGCGCGCCGAGCTCCTCCGCCCTGAGGGCGACCTCGATGACCTCGGCGGCGAGGCCCGAGAGGCTAGTCCCCCTTTTGGTTGAGACCTCCTTGAGCCTGTCGACCAGCCGGCCGGGCAGGACGAGTAGCTTCGTGTCGTCCGGCTGCCTCTTCGTCACCATCGGCTGGTCACCCCTTCGTGAGCCTGAGGCGTATTATGCCCCGGCTCGCCTCGTTCTCCACCGTCTTGTACCCGAGTGTCTGGAAGGCCGCCTCCATGAAGGCGGTGAAGACCTCGGCGTACGCCTTGTTGAACCGCTCACCTATGCAGTTCACGGTGAGGTCGTCGCCGCGCCCCCACTCGACGCTGAACTGGCTCCCGTGCGTGAGGAAGCCGAGCGCCTCCGTGAGCGCCTTCACCGGCTCCCCGCCCTTGCTCTTGAAGTACTTCCCGTACCAGAGGCCCATCTCCCGCCAGAGGTCCCGGACCTTCTCCCTGTCCCTCCCGTAGGCGAGGTCGACCACCTGGTAGTAGAGGTGCTCGACCGTGAAGGTCAGGCCCATCTCCCTGGCCCTCTCCATGTCGCTCCTCCTGTCCACCGCCTCCTTCAGGCTGAGCCCCTGCCCCTCGGCGCGCAACGCCTGCTCCAGGATGTCGTTCACAGTCTGGTAGACCGTGAGGCCGCGCCTCTCGGCGAGCTCGGCGACCTTGTTAGCAAGGTCCTCCTCCGCCGCCAGCATCTTCCTCTTAGACACAGCACACCCCCCGGCCCCAAGCTTCCGATCCGTCTAATACTCCCACGGGGCTAAAACCTTTACCGATTAGCGCCCTTTCAGGGTAGCTATCCGCGATATCCCTATTAAAACCAGAGATTAGAACAGCCCCGCCGGGCGCCTCCGCGGCCATCAAGGCGGGTCACCAGGGCTCCTTCTTCCAGCTCAGCCCCCAGGCGAAGAGGTTCGTTATGTAGTGGACGGGGACCGTGGTCACGATCATGGCGGCGTCCTGCTGCCAGGTTGGGCGGGGCTCGACGAGGCTGCCGAGCAGGATGGCGAGTATTATGAACCCGACCTGGTCCCAGAGGGGGAGGGGCTTCCCGGGCTGTATGCCGAGGCGCCTCTTTATGAAGGCGAAGAGCAGGTCCCCCCCGATGGCGCCGACCGCGAACAGGACCCCCTGCACCGCGTTACCCTGAACCACTCCCACCGCCGAGCCGACGGCGACGCCGGAGAGCGTCCCCCAGACCGTCTTGTGGTCGCCGAGCATCCGCTTGCCGTCGCCCCAGTTCCGTCCGCCGTCGAGGGGGCCCCCGCCGTGCAGGAGGACCGGCGCAGCGTTGGCGAAGTAGGCGGGCAGGAAGAGCCAGACGGTCTGGATGAACCAGCCTACGACCTCTAGCGCCACCTCTCCTCCTCCCCCATGCCCCTCTCCGTTATCGTGAACCTCGCCGCCCCCCTCATCGCCGTGGGCTTCTCGACCGACGCCTGCTTGACCCCCTGGGTCGCCGTGTTCCCCAGCCT
The DNA here is from genome assembly GCA_030691555.1 of Candidatus Bathyarchaeota archaeon. Taxonomy (GTDB): domain Archaea; phylum Thermoproteota; class Bathyarchaeia; order TCS64; family TCS64; genus UBA8941. The sequence continues at coordinate 25,103 of JAUYEB010000127.1, read as the reverse complement.
CACCACCACGTCCCCCCAGTAGCGCAGCAGGCGCTGGGCGACGGGCTCGACGGCAGGCACGGGGGAGTCGATGACGCTCCGCACCTGCCCCGTGATCAAGATCGCGGCCCCCGCGACCAGCGCGGTCTCCTTTATCAGCCCGAGCTGCCGGTTTAACTCTTTGTTCTCCGCGAAGGTCCTACGGGCGTCGCCGGCCTCGACCCTGTATAGCCCGGTTACGGAGTCGACGACGGCTAGGTCCCCGGCTTGGAGCTCCCCGGGGAGCCTGTCTAGGGCCTCGGCCTGCTCCTCGAATGTCGTGGGGCGCGTGTAGGTGAGGCGCCTGAGCGCCGCCTCGTCCCCCGTCATCTGGGTCAGGCGGACGGGTGTGAACTTGCCGTCGGAGTCTATGAACGCGACCCGGGCGGCGTGGTCGGCGCGCAGCAGGCCCGCCGCGGCGCTGAGGGCGAGGGTCGTCTTCCCCGACCCGGGCTCCCCGTAGACGAGCGTGACGGACCGCGTGGACACCCCGCCCATGAGCAGGGCGTCCAGCCCCGGCGAACCCGTGGGTATCCTGCGGTCGGCCTCCATTGGTCTCTCTCCGTAGTCCAAGTTTATAGGCTTAGGGTGGTCGCCTCGAGGACGGCGCCGCCCTGCTCCGCCACGAGCCTCCGGACGTTCACGGCGGTGACGGCGGTCGTGGCCCCCGGGGAGGTGACGCACGCCGCGCCAGCGGCCTGCCCCTCCAGGAGCGCCCGCAGGAACGCGTCCACGCCCACGCGTGCGGGGTCCGGCTCCCCCATGAGGAAGTGGATCACCCCCGCGCAGAGGGCGTCCCCGGCCCCCGTCGTGTCGACCTCGCGGACCCTGAAGCCGGGCATCACGATCCTGGCATCCCCCCTGAGGGCGACGAGCCCCCTGGGCCCGAGGGTGACTATGACCGTGTCGGCGCCCATCCCGCGCAGCTTCGAAGCCGCCTCGACCGGAGATTCTAGCCCGGTGACGAGGCGCGCCTCGTGCTCGTTAAGGTGGAGCACGTCGATCTGGCCGAGTGCCGATGTGAGGTGGCCCCAGCCGGGCTCCGTCGGCGGGATGACGTCGACGAACGTGACGGCCCCGGCCGCGTGCGCCGCCCCCATCACCCGCGGGAGGCTACGGTCCACCAGCCTGAGCCCCCCGACGGTTCCGAGGTAGAGGACCTTCGGCCTCTCAAGCAGCAGCCGGATGACGTGGTCCGGGTCGAGCAGGGTGTTCGCGGCGAGCTCGGCTATGAAGCGCCGGTCCTCCCCCTCGACGGTCAGGGCGATGTTCTTCGCCGTCCCCGCCGACGCGTGCACCTGCTGCCTCGGCTCCACCCCCGCGCGCCGCAGCGCCTCCTCTATGAATCGGCCGAGCATGTCGTCCCCGACGCAGCCCGCTGCGGCGACGCCCCCCTGGCCGAGCCCGGCGAGGTCGATGGAGGCGTTAGCGGCGTGCCCCCCGACGTTGACGCTGATCCCCTCGGGGGCGTATATCAGCCCCCCCGGTGGGGTTATGGCGGGCAGGTGGGGGGCCACTATGTCTATCATGAAGCTGCCGGCGCAGAGGACCTCCAAGACTCGTCGCGTCAGACTAGCTCCACGGCAGTTTAGGGTTTGCGGCGAGACGCGGGGGGCTCACGAAAAAGGCTGCTTGCCTCCTGGCTTGCCCCTAATGGGCTACCATCGCGGTCGCCCGTGGCTGACCTGCGGCGGTCACTTCAGGGTTATGACGGAGACGGGGCACGAGTCCGCCGCCCTCTTGGCGTCGTCCCTGAGGTCGTCGTCGAAGGTCCCCACGGACACGCCGTCGGTGGTTCCGCCGTGGACGCGCGACTTACCATCGGCGTCCCCCTCGAAGTGGTTCGGGTCGGTCCCGTAGCAGACGCCGCAGGCTATGCAGGCTTCGCGGTCTACCTCTATGGTGTACTTCATTGAAAATCTTCACCGTTTCTGGGTTGGGAAGGACTCAATTTAAACCTGATGAGGAGACTAGGGCCTCGTCGGGATGGAGATGGTGAACGAGGTGCCCCTCCCCTCGGCGGACTCGAATGTTATCGAGCCGCCGTGCGCCTCCACGGCCTGCTTCGCGCTCGTCAAGCCGAGCCCCGTCCCCGACCCCTTCGTCGTGTGGAAAGGCCTGAATATGAGGGGCTTCGCGTCGTCGGGGATGCCCACCCCCGTGTCCGAGACCTCGACGGTGACGCCGTCCGGGAGCTTCGCCGTCCTGATGGTGAGGGTCCCCCCCTCGGGCATCGCCTCGACGGCGTTCTTGACCAGGTTGTCGAGGGCCCTCCTTATGCGGGTCGCGTCCAGGCTGACGGCTATGAACTCGTCGCCGTGCGTGACCTCGACCCTGACGCCGGCGGGCACCTTCGCCTGGGAGAGGCTCGCATCCGCCAAGTCGTTCAGGTCGACCAGCGTGCGCTGAGGCTCGCTCGGCCCCGTCATCCCCCCGAGGTCCTCGACGATCCTGTCGGCGTACGCCACGCTGTCGTCTATGGCCTCAGCGAGCTCGGCGAGCCGTTCCGGGTGCTCCCTGAGCATGTAAGTCGAGTTGCGTATGGTCTGCAGGGGGCCCCTGAGGTCGTGGCGGACCATGCTAGATAGCCTGTGGGCGCCCTCCAGGAGCTCGCGCGTCTCGGCGGCCTGCTGCTCCCGGAGCCGTCTCCTCTCCTCGAGAAGCTCGAGGGCGGCGCCGACATGCAGGGCGAGGAGCTCGACGAGGCGCCGGTCCTCCTCCGTGAAGGCGCCCGGCCTCGCGTCCTCGAGGTTTATAGCGGCGACCGGCAACCCGGCGCGCTTGATCGGGACAACCAGCTCGGACTGCCTCGGATCGTCTGGGCTTAACGGCCCCCGGACATAGTGTAGATCCTTCTCAACGTCTGACACGAGGATGGATCGCCCCTCCCGGATCGCGAACGGGATGACACCCGGGCCATCGATCCTCTGAGTGAAAGGATCATCGAGGGAGAACCCGGTGTGCGCGATCATGTCGATCGTTTCGCCATGCACGACGTGGAAGCTGACCACGCGGAAGTTCAGGACTTCCCCCAGGGTGAGGAGGGTCGTCTCGGCTATCTCCTTCAGGTCGGTGGAGAGGGCTATCTTCGAGGCGTGGCCGTGGAGCGCTGCGAGCTTCTCCCTCTCCCGTATCAACTCGAAGGCAGACCTCATACGAAGCACGAGGAGCTCGACGAGGCGCATGTCCTCCTGTGAGAACGCGTCTGGCTCCGTGTTCTCGACATTGATGACGTACTCGATCTTCCCCCGCACACTGACGGGTACGACGAGCTCGGACAGGTACCGTTTGCCAATAGAATCTAGGAGGATGTAGTCGGGGTCCTTGCTCGTGTCCTTGACGAGCTGTGTGGTTCCGGACTTGACCGCCCGGACGGTGACCGTTTGCCTGCTCAGGGGGATCGTGTCGTTTCCGCTCAGGTCGGCGCCGATGTACTTGATGTACCGTACGACGTCCTTCTCGACCCTACCGATGCCGACCCAGTTGTAGCCGAAGTCCTCACCAAGTATCTTGCAGACCGCGTCGATGGCCTCCCCGATGCTTCGGGATTGACCGAGGTCGGCCGCGCTCCTGTTGAGGGCCTCGAGCTTCACCGCGTTGCGCCGCTCCCTCTCGAGGAGGCGCAGCCTCTTGATAGCCATGGCGACGTGCTCGCTGAGGATCTCTATGATGTGGCGGTCCTCGTCGGTGTACGCGTTCGGGGCCCTGGACTCCAGGTTTATGACGCCCACGACCCCGCCGTCGACCTTTATGGGCACGTCTAGCTCCGAGAGGTTACTGGGGCCGCCCCTGTCGGGGACGTAGTCGGGGTCGAGGCGCGTGTCACCGACGAACTGCGTCGCCCCCGTCCTGACGGCCCTGACGGTGATGCCCCTCCCGTCGAGGCGCAGCTCCGGTATGACGGCCGGGTCCACGTCGGACGTGTGTATGAAGGCCAGCCTCCCGTCCGCAACCATCGCGAAGCCGCCCCGAGTGTGGCCGAGGATGTCTCGGATGACCCCCATCGTGAAGGCCGCGATCTCCTCGATGTCGTTGAGGCTGCTGAGGCGCACCGCGTGCCGGTGGAGGGCCTCGAGGTCCGCGTTGGCGTCCTCCTCGGACTCGATGAGGCGCATCCTCTTTATGGTCGATGCGATGTGCTGGGAGAATATCTCTACCAGGTTCTGGTCCTGCCCGGTGAACGCGTTGAGCGAGGTGCTCTCCAGGTTTATGACGGCCACGGTTTCGCCGTCTATGACGACGGGGACGGCGAGCTCGGAGAGGGAGTCGGCTGTGCCCCTGAAGAAGTCCGGGTCGCCGCGTAGGTCGTTGACGCGTATAGTCCTCCGCTCCCTCGCGGCCTTGACGGTGATGCCCTTCCCGTCGAGGGGGAGGGGCCTCCCGAGGGGCGGGCTCCCCCTGTTGCCTATGGAGACCAGGCCGCCCTCCCCGACGACCATGAATGAGAGCAGGTGGAACCCCATGACGGACTCGACGGCGTCGAGGGTGGCTCGACATATCTCGCCGAGGTCACCGGCCTGGGTGAGGGAGATGGCGTGTCTGTGAAGTGCCTCTAGCTTCGCTATGTTGTCGTGCTCGGCCTCGAGTAGGCGCAGCCTCTTTATGGCCAGGGCGACGTGCTCGCCGAATATCTCGACGAGCGTCGCATCGGCCTCCGTGAAGGCGGCGGGGCTGACGGATTCGAGGTTTATGACGGCGACGACCTCGCCCCCGATCTTGACTGGGACGTCGAGTTCGCTCAGTGTCCTGGTGCCTATGTGGTCGGCGATGGTGTCGAGGTGGGCGGGGTCCGTGGTGACGTCGTCGAGGCGCTGGGTCTCGCCGGTGTTGACGGCGCGGACCGTGACGCCGGGGCCGTCGAGGGGGAGGGTGATCCCCTGGAAGTTGGGGAAGCCCGTCGAGGCGATGAACCTGAGAGTCCCCCCCTCGACGACCGCGAGGGTGCCGAGGTCGTAGCCGAGGACGGTCCTGACCGTGTCGAGGGTTACCCGGGCGATCTCCCCCGTTGACGCGGCCTGGGCGAGCTCCTTGGCGTGCTTAAGGAGGGCTATCAGCTTGCCCTCCCCGCCTCCGTTCGTGGCCATCGGGGGGAAAAACCTTCTGTAAACTCTGAGAGAAGGGGCTGCGTATATAAGTTTTGGTTCTGCCCTATTTGTGTATGATTTCGGCTACGTAGTGTTTTTGTTTCACGTTTTGCGCTCTCTTACTCGGTGTTCGGCTTGGATTGCGTGTACTGTGGCTCATCCAGGATTGTGAGGAACGGCACCAGGAATAGCTTACAGGGTCTTCTCTGCAGGGACTGCGGCCGGCAGTTCAACGAGAGGAGCGGAACCCTCTTCGCCGGCATGAAGTACAAGCCGGAGGAGGTGGTCTTCGCCCTCCGCCTCAGGTTCATCTACAGGCTCAGCAGCCGGGAGGTCTCGGAGCTCATGGCGGAAATGGGGCACCCCGTCTCCAAGAACATCGTCCTCTTCTGGGCGGACAGGTTCCACGCCAGCTTCCAGGAGCTTCAGCGCCGGTACAGGCCCGAGTACTCGGGGATATGGCATGTGGACGAGCTCCACGTCAGGCTCCGAGGCGGGAAGGGCTACGTATACGTCGTGGAGGACGACCACAGGAACGTCATCGCCCTGGAGCTGACGGAGAGGAGGGACGGGGAGGCGACGGCCAGAGTGTTGAGGAAGGCAGAGGCGGAGGCGGGCTTCACACCGGACGTCATCGTCTCCGACGGGGCCCCGGCGTACCCTCCGGCCATAGCGGAGGCCATCCCGGGGGCCAGGCACGTCGTCGCCCAGTTCAAGGGAGCACAGGTCAGCCACCGGGGCAGGCTGGTCACGGTGAGCAACAACCTCCTGGAGCGGCTGAACGGCACCCTAAGGGGCTGGGTCCGCACCCTCCGCGGCTTTAAATCCCTCGTGGCCGGGAACAGGGCCCTCAGCATCCTCCAGGCCGTGTACAACTTGCTGAGGCCGCATCAGGGATTGGGCGGCCTCACGCCGTTTCAGGCGGCGGGAGGAGGAGGGCTGACATGGGACACCCTATCCAAGATTCTGCCGACAGCGCTTTAGTAGCGGGACAAACCAGTAAACACCGAGAGACGAAGAACTGAAAAGAGATAGCAGATCCCACAGAACAACCCATCATACATAAATTGGGCAGAACCTATTTTTTTATACCAGACATATGATGGCACAATATAACAAATTTCTGAATGTGAAATATTTTAAAAAAAAATGCTTTGACCTTATGAAAGAAGTTCCTATAGTATTCTTGGCTGGCTAGCCCACTATTCCACATGGTCCAAGCGACCGTGTACGTGACTGGGCGAACCCGAGCTGCTATGGAGATGATCCACGCGACCGGATGAGTGATTGCAGCCCGAAGCCAGCCGAGAGGCGAAGAAGATGAAGGAATGGTTGCTGGCTCCGGGCAGGCTCAAGGTCACCAGCCAAGAGAACATATTTCATGAGTGTTTAGCTGTCGGCATGTTAAAACTCAAATCCAGTATTAAATAGAAAAAGAAAGTTAATTTCGGCTTTTCGGTGGAGAACACTCAAACGACTTAAACTCCGAAATTTGGCTTCTTTTTGACGAAAGGAGGAGCATCGAGCGGCTGTTCGGTCGGGCGAAGGAGTGGCTTCTGCTTGACGGCTTGAGGGTTCGTGGCCTGGGTCAGGTCTCGATCCACGTCGCGTTGAGCTTCACGGCGATGCTTGCGGTGGCGGCTTCGGCTGTGGGGCTGGGTCGGCCTGATCTGGTTAGATGCGTCAAGCACTTCACGGAGTGATTGCCGCTTCGCCTGTCTCGGGGGCGGGGTTGACCTAGAGTTGTTCATCTGTTGCTGTGTGGGGCTTTCCTCCTTCGTGGTGATCAGAGGAAGGATGTGAACTATTTGAGTGGGGTTTATGCTCTGAAGGGCCGGTGTATTAAGAATCGCGTGTCGAGGCTAGAGAATTTCTAAACGGCTTAGCGCGCACACACGGTCAAAATGCATCCAAAATCAGCAGCCAAATTGACTAGTCAAAAACACGATATGATGGGAACTAGGGTTATGATGGATATCTTTTTTAGATTACCAACCCGCCGAAGACACCTAGTATCACGAGCGTGTTGTTCACGGCTCCTAGGAAGGACCAGGATGCCAGGACCCAGATAGCGGCGTCCCACTTCTTACCCCTCGGCAGAGTCAGGTAGAGGAAGACGATAGCGCTCCAGAAAATTGCTAACGCTGTCACAGGGTGGTAGGCTAGGTGGGTCTCGTAGAAGCCCATCCCGAGGCCTCCTGGGTGGTTATCCAGTCGCAGACGACACCGAGCAGCGCTATTGGGAAGCCCATGAAGCGGCCGTCAAGCTGCAACCGGGGTATGGGGAGCCGGGGGTGAGCCAGCAGCTCACTCATATGAAGCCAACCCGAACTTCGTCAACTCTTCGTATCGGTTGATAAAAACGAGACCTTTCTCGGTTGTTCGGTAGACCTTGTGCTCGTCCTTCTTCTCGAGAAGGCCGAGGTTGGTCAGCTTCGAGAGGTAACCCTCAACTATCTTGAAGTTCAAGTTAGCTCCATAGACGATGCGTGTCTTTATCGCGCCGTCCTGGGCTAGGCGGAGGATGTCCGCCGAGATGTCCACGCTATCCCTCTTCTTCATCCGAAATACACCTTTTCTAAGTTTAATTTAGTAATTAGACTGAATATAAACATAATCTACCGAAAAGAGGCGAATATTTTCCCTTTTAGGAAATTAGCAGAGCGTATTTTCTCTCCCAGACACATTTTCCCATTTTTGGGAAAAATGTTCATCACTTAACATTTAGCCAGAAAGATTCGTCAAGGCTAACCGAGAAGCCTGCTGATAATTGATATAGTGACATCCCCGAAGGTGACCGAGACAATATACCCCACCAGCAGCGCAAATAAGAAGGGCAGGGTATGCGAGACCCACATTTTGGTGCGATTCAACCCTCTCAGGTCTTCGATGATCTTTATGGCCCTGTCATCGTCTAGATCGGGTCTTAACTGAAGCTTAAGCTCATTGGTTTCCGAATCCCGATATTCAAGGGGATACTGGAATGGGGGGCCCCTCACCTCCGAGATGTCGACCCTCCTCGCCGATATGAGTAGGACGATCTTCCTCCACACCGGCTCGGCTTCGTGCCCTGAGAACAAGGAGTCTCTGTCCTTCGAAGATAGGTTCTCCAGGAGAACTAGGATAGAGGCCGATGCTGCAACCACGATGGAGTTAGAGATCAACGTCGATGGGAAAAATACGGGGGCGAACCCCATGTATGATCCCACAAGCCTTGGCGTGGAAGGCTGAAGCAAGCCTAGGATGATGAAAGCGAAGAGATCTGCCCCGCCGAAGAAGCCCAAGTATCCTGACAGCAGGGCGAATAGGACCATGAAGATCAGAGGTAGAGCTAGATCCAGGAGGGGCAGGGAGTTCGTAACGACCTCGTAGACATCGAGGGCCAACCCTAAGGCTCCGAAGACTACCCATAGAATGTCGTTGATCTCTCGAGTCCTGAGGTCCTTGTACGAAGCGTATCCTAACATCGTCAAGACCAGGAGTGGCCTAATGTACTCGAGGAGCGGCATCAGAACCCCGGACACCATCAATAAGCTCGACGCAGATATAACTAGTTCTCCGATGGACATGCATTAAGGAGCCTAAACAGGTTTTCATCTAATAACTGAAGTTTTGCGTTTTTGTATGTATTTAGCTCATGAACGTTGATCTCGAATATCTGCATCTATTTCATCGAGATAAGTTCAGATTTTGGCGTTCTTCCTCGCCTCTCATAAATCCCGTTAAAGCCAAAATTAGTCTTAACATTTAAAGCCTATTTCTCGGTTCTCGTTTCACAGAAGCTAAATACATACACAATTTTAGAATTATGCCCGAACCCGCTTTTATGTCTTCATGTGTAAGCTCTGAGCTATGGATGCATCTGAACTTGTGAGACTCCTTTGCCATCAAGACCATAATCCTAAATTCAACGTTTGCTATGATTATATTATTAGATTGCTATATACCCTAGGATAAGAGTTGAATATTCATGCCTGATCTGGTTGAGGAGAATCTTAGGGAGTCGGAGAGCCGCTACAGAGCCTTGTTCGACAGCGCCCCAGACTCCATCCTTCTCATTAATCCCGACGATTTCACCATCAGCGATGCAAATGTGGTGGCTCTGAAATAGTTAAAGCTGAAGAAGGAAGAGGTGGTGGGAAAGACGTGTTACGAAGTCACTCACCATAGGTCTACGCCGTGTTCTCCCCCGCACGATGTTTGTCCCATTCGAGAGATGCTGATGACAGGAGAGCCAAATGTGGTTGAGCACACCCACTTCGATAAGGAAGGAAGCCCATTCTACGTGGAAGTCTCTGCTAGCCCTGTGAAAAACGATATGGGACAAATAGTTCAGACCATACACATAGCCCGAGACATCACTGAGCGGAAGCGAATGGAGGAGGAGATTAGGAAATACACTAAACATCTGGAGGAACTTGTTGAGGAGAGAACTAGGGATATTAGAGAGTTTACCTTTAGGGAGAACAAGGTTGTTCCGGGCGAAAGTTACGATGCGTGTTCAAGAAAGCCCATGACTTTAGTCATGGGATGAATCGAACCCACAAAGAATCCGTTCCCCGACAGGCGGGTCCACTTTCACCCCACTCCCCCACCGATATATGAGATTCAGTTAAATCATGCACATCAAACTGATTCCAATCCAGAGACATGATCAGACTCTCCTATAAGTACCGCCTCAAACCATCAACCGAACAGGTAGCGGCGCTTGAGAAGCAGCTACGTCTCTGCCGATGGGCATATAACGCCCTTCTCGAACACAGCTTCAGCGAGCGCAGGGCGGGGCGCGGGACTCCGACCCATAATGCGTTGACGTACCTTCTCCCCGAGATGAAGGCTATGAAACCCGAGCTGAACAATGTGTTCAGTCAGGTACTTCAGAACGTCGCCAAGCGGGTCCGAAGCGGCTTCGAGAGCTACTGGGCGCGGAAGAGGGCGGGGCTGAAGGCGCACCTTCCCCGGTTCCGGGGGGAGGACAGGTACGATAGCCTGACGTACCCCCAGCTCGGGTTCCGGCTCAAAGACGGCGTGCTCTGTCTCTCCAAGATCGGTGACATGCGGATCGTCCAACACCGGCCCGTCGAAGGTCAAGTTAAAACCTTGACGGTGACGCGGAGCAGAGCAGGGAAGTGGTACGCCGTGTTCTCCTGCGAGGTTGAGGTTAAGCCTATTCAGAACAGGCTCCCAGCCGTGGGGGTTGACCTGGGGTTGAACAGCCTCGTCGCCCTCAGCGACGGCACGTTGATTGAAGCCCCACGGAGCTACCGCGGGGCCGAGGAGAGGCTGGGGAGGGCTCAGCGATGCCTGTCCAGGAAGACGCGGGGGTCGAGGAACAGGGAGAAGGCGAGGCGCCGGGTCGCATCCGCGTGTGAACGAGTCGCTAACCGGAGGCGAGACTTCGCGTATAAGACCGCCCGAATGATAGTGAACAGGTATGAGAGGGTCTACGTCGAGGATTTGAATGTCCAGGGCATGATGGGGAACCGTAGGCTGTCGAAGAGCTTGGGTGACGCTGGTTGGGGGATGCTGAGGAACGCTTTGACCTACATGGCTGAACGGTCAGAGGGAGTGACGGCGTTCGTCAACCCCCGTGGAACCAGCCAAACCTGCTCGGGGTGTGGAGCCTACGTTGAGAAGGACCTGTCTGTGAGGGTGCATAGATGCCCCTGGTGTGGCTTAACCATTGACAGGGACGTGAACGCGGCGCTCAACGTCCTCAAGCGGGGGCTTGAGATAGGCTTGGAACGAGCCGAATATACGCCTGTAGGAGAGGTGACCGCTACTCAGCCCAGCGAGGTTGGGCAAGTTGCCTCGGTGAGTCAGGAAGCCCACCTCTTCAGAGGTGGGTAGTTCACATAGTAGAGTCCAGCGAAAACGCCTTTCACATCTACGCTGCCTTAACAATCCATGGTGTGCCAGGGCTTTGCTTTTTGAGAGGAAATCCCCAAAGGCTTATCCAAGAGTATAGTCTAAGGCCAGAACAGATTCTCCTTCTGTCCAGCAGAGCCTTGTTTGGGTTTGAGGCTGCAGAGGACTTGCAGGAGATTTCCCACAGAGTGAGCCGCTTCCTTGAGAAGAACAGAAACTCAGTGATACTCGTAGACGGCTTGGAGTACCTCGCCAGCCGCTTCGGCTTCGACTCCACCTACCGCTTCATCCAAGAGAAGGTCTACGACGCCGTCGAGGCCGACGTCGTCCTCCTATTCCCAGCTGACCCAAAAACCTTCAACGAAAGGGAGAGAGCCCTACTAACCAGCGAACTCAGAACGCTACAATAACAAATAAACACATACTACACGTTTTTTACTCGATCAGGGTTCTCGTCTATCTCCGGGAGAATATACGTTACTGGCAGCAGATCCCTGGTTCGGAGCTCCTTGACGATAATGTTCCTCATCCACTCAGAACTCGAAATGCCTTCTTGCGACGAGGCCTGATCAATTGAGTTCTTTATCTCTGGGGTAAGCCTGGTGGTAACGATGACGGACTTCCTTCTCGTCTTTATTTTAGGCAATAACGAATCATCCTAATCCATCTTTGGAGAGCCGACTATCAACCCTCGAAGAGGACTTCGAATACTGACTAATATAATTTTCTGACATGCCCCCCACATTAACTGGTTGAGGGCTCTAATGTCGTTATCGTCCTCAACGGAGCCTCTCTAGGAATATCAGTTCTCCCTTTCAACGCATCCCTGCCTGCGATGAATCGAGACACACCCACCTTACTTGTAGATTAAAGTTCACGGAAGGATCTCTATGCCCTTGCTTGTAATTTTATAGTCGTGCACCTTCTGTGAATGGTCGGTGCTTCTCATCTTCAACATCCGTAAGGTTCTTTCAAGTTGGCGCTTCTCGTTGAACCTGCTCTGCATCAGTATTATGCTATCCGCTATGAACTCCTCCACCCCCGAGCCAATCCGTTCCGAAGACCAGGGAGTATCTGTGACTATGATGGTTGTGCACCCCAAATTCTTCAAGAAACGGTAGAGGAGGTGAATAAGGTGTCGAATATTAATAGGCTCCTTCAAGGCCATCGTGAAGGCGGTGAAAGAATCTATAACCAACCTCTTCGCCCCCAAAGAGGAGATCGCCCCAAGTATCTCATCCAAATGCTTCTGGATCCCGGCCTCTTTGGCCGTAGACAGATCCAAGATAATGCATCTCTGCTCTCTATCCAACCTGTCGAAATCCCATCCAAAACGTAACATGCTTCGAACCAACGAGTCCTTGGTTTCTGCAAAACAGACATAGACGCCTTTTTCCCCGAGCATAGTGGCTCCTTCGAATAAAAATTTCGCCGAAAACGTAGTCTTACCTGCCCCAGGAGGTCCGGCAAGAAGCATCACACTGCCGACGGGAAGACCGCCTTCAACGAGTTCATCGAAGCCTAAAACACCGGTTGAAGCCCGTGGAATAGTCCCCAAATATTTCCCCTTTTAAGACGGGACGCCCTTTTACATAAATTGGTAATGTCCTAAAAAACGTGACCTTTATATCTACATAAAATAATATCTGTTCCATGACTGGAGCAGATTTAGAAAAACAAGTATGTCTGAATGAGAATTGTCCAAACTATCGAAAGAGAAACGTAGGTCACATCATCAAAAAAGGTTACAATGCTAAAGGCAACCAGATGTTCAAATGTAAGACCTGTGGAACGAGATTCCCAGAGACCAAAGGCACAGTATTCTACAACAGGCATCTAACAGAGAAACAGATCATATTGATATGCAAACTACTGGTCGAGAAAAATGGCATAAGAGCTATCGAACGCATAATGGAAATTCACAGGGACACCGTCTCGAGCATCATCGAAGACCTCGCTCAACATGCGAGAGAAGTATCAGATTTTCTAATAACCAATGTAGGATTATCCCAGATAGAAATTGATGAAATGTGGTCATTCGTAAAAAAAAGCAAAAGAAAGTTGAACAAAGAGATGTTGGATCAGACCAATTTGGTGACTGCTGGATATACATTGCCATCAAATCAGAAACAAAGCTCCACTTAGCACATAGTACTGGTAAACGTGTGCAGGAGACTGCAAATACACTGATGACGAAGATAAAGAACTGTGGCAAGACAGCGACTGAGGACGCTAAGGTAACGTTCATCAGTGATGGTAATGACCAATATACTACGGCTTTACTTGAAAACTTTGATGAAAGTACAATCAACTACGGGCAGCTTGTTAAGGAACGGGAGAATGGTAGAGTTATTGGTAAAACAAGGACAATTATATTTGGCAGTTTGTACGATGAGGACATCGAGACCGTTTATATAGAACGGTATAACCTTACCATGAGGCATGGTATCTCAAGGCTTGTCAGGAAAACTCTCTGCTTCTCGAAATGCAAAAGTATGCTTGATAATCATTTGAATGTTTATCAATGTTATAACAATTTGATCAAAACCCATTCAGCGCTGACAATTGAAACTCCCAAGGGGATTAAGAACATAGAGAGGACTCCGTGCATGGCGGAGGGGATAACAGAGCATCCATGGACGTGGAAGGAGTTCTTAATGTTTAAGATAGGTCACGAAAATTAGGACATTACCCATAAATTATTTTGTATTCAGTGGTTCCGAAAGTGTAACTAATTGACCGGTCAAATTTATAAGGGGTGTCTGCCAGAAGCATATTCATGCCTGAGAGAGGATGGTACTCCCTTACGGTTAGGGAGGAGACCGCCAGGAGGGTCAGGGAACAGGCTAAGGCTAAGGGGTTAACGGTGGACGAGCTCATAAATGAGCTCATGACGCCAACCTCAAGGAGTGTCTGGCTGACATGCAACCTATGCGGAGCCAGGGTTAAGGCTGGAAACATGCCGAAACATATGGCCGTGGTTCATCCGAAAACAACTACAAAATGAAGAACGATCTGACCGGTCAATTAGGTTACGAGCTAGCGCACTTTCGGAACTACTGGTATTTAGCTCATATTTATCAATAACTTAGAAATAGGCTTAAAACGTGAAAAGGGGCTTTTATTAGCTCGGATTACATGTTCAATGGGGATAGGGGAAGCTCCAAGATTCAAGCTTATTTCACTGAAAGAGCACCAAATATGGGAGAATCAACTTCATGAGCTAAATACATACCAAAAGGGTTTCACCTCGATTAGGGGTGTAACCAATCCCCCAACCCCTCCCTTTGTTTGAGGAGGTAGATTCCACGCTAGAAAGCCTGTTCACCGCAGCGTAGACGGATCTCAGATCCCTCTCGCCTATCTTGTGCTCCAAGACGGCTAGGTTTGCCTCATACACCTCTTGATGCCTTCGTAGAGGGGTACCATCACTCAAATCGGTGGAGGCTTCCCAGATTCTAGTGTATGATAAGCCGCGCCTTGTATGGGAGGAGGCGCACGCCCGCCTCATCTCCGCGCGAGGGGTAGGCAGCTTGCATCCGTCAGCACCGAAATGTTTAGGATGTGAAGGGATCAATCACTTCCTGAAGGTTTATGTCCGACGTATCCAGCGTGGTTTTCGACAGCATCTCCGATGGAATCCTCGTCATCGACCCCGACGACTACACCGTCCTGACAGCGAACAGGGCGGTCCTGGAGGAGCTGAGGATGGAGGAGGCGGAAGTCGTCGGGAGGCCCTGCTACGAGGTGACGCACAGGTTCTCCTCCCCGTGCGAGCCGCCCGACCATACCTGCCCCAAAAGGGAGATGTTGGAGAGGGGTAGGAGCGTAACCGTGGAGCACACCCTCTACGACGTGGATGGAAACCCCTTCTGGGTTGAGGTCTCCGCCCACCCGGTGAGGGACGCGGAGGGAAACATCGTACAGGTCGTCCATGTCACCAGGGATATCACGGAGAGGAAGAGGCTGGAGGAGGAGCTGAGGGACCATGAGCGAGCGGGGACGGGCAGCCTAGAAGGCCCTCGAGGAGGCTGAGGGACGGTGAGGCGGGAGGCCTATGTGCTGGAGGCCTTCAGCATCCACAAGAGGAAGGCGATCCAGTACTCGGAGTACGTCACGGTGGCGGGGTTAGCCCAGGGCGTGAAGACGGCGATGGAGCGCGGTGCGGATTACGTGTCGCTCAGGCGCATCCGTCCCGAGGCAGAGGCTGAGGGTTGAGATGAGGAGTCTCAAGCGTCCCGGTGCCGTGATGGGTGGGTCTCCTCGGTGAAGCGGGAAGCCGCCCAGTCTGTTGGGTGGTAGTTCACCAAAATGATATTAGCCGGTGTTTCTACATCTTCACTGGAGGGTTGCTAGCTGATCCTCGATATACCAGGGTTGGGACGATTCGTTTATGCCTAAAATAAGAAGAAAGAAGAGGACGATCATTATGAACGTCAGGATGACCCCGGAGATCAAGGACGCAGTTGACAATGCCTCGTCACGGGAGTGGTTATCTGTCTCCGATTGGATCAGGAACATTATCGTCAACGAGCTCCGAGCCAGGAACCTGCTGCCGGTGACATACGTTCTACCGGAGATCGATGAGACTGGCACTAGAACAGAGAATATGTAACTTTTCTATGGCTGATTTCAGTTGTTTTCAGTTAAATGGCACGTCAACTACCCACCTCTGAAGAGGTGGGCTTGTAGTTCAACCTCCAACCCCTCGGGTCGGCAGACCACAATAGGCTGGTTGACTGAAGCCCTCCACTGAATGTTCTTCGCGGCGTTAAAATCAGCGTTCTCCGCATGGCCACAGACCCTACACTTGAACTCTGATTGGCTGATCCTGTTCAGCCTCTCCGCACACCCACACGCTGAGCACCTCCTGCTCGTATCCCTCGGGTCAACCATCAATACGGGCACACCCGCCACCTTCGCCTTGTATTCTACGAAGGCTCTAAGCTGACCGAACGCCCACTTGCCGTGTCTCCCCCGTTGCCCATGCCTAACCGTAGCCTGAGAGCGCATCCCCTTCAAATCCTCTAGGGCCAACGCCCTCATCGTGTCTTTAGCAACGACCACTAACTCTTTACTGATTATATGGTTTGTCTGCCTCTTGAATCTCGCCTCTCTACCTGATGGCTTCCTAAGATGCCTCTTGGCACTCTCTGTCCCCACATGTTGAAGCTCCGCCTTCAGCCCCGTGTAGTGCGCCCTGACGGATTCAACCTTCTCACCCGAGTAGGATACGCCGTCGCTTGTCGTCGCTAGGTTGACGATGCCAAAGTCCACGCCCAAGTAGCCCTCGGGTGTCAGAGGCGGCTCCTCCGGCTGCTCCACCACGAGGCACAGATAAAATTCATCTTTAACGTAGAGGAGGTCAGCCTGCCCCCTGATTCTTCTCTGTTCGAGTTTGGCGTAGCCACCGACCAGAATGGGGACCACGACCCTACCCTCAAGGGTTACGAGGCTTGCCTTCTCAAGCCCCTTGAAGCTGAGTAACCTCTGATCGTAGACGATTGTGCCGTGGGGTTTGAAGAGGTGCAGGTGGCTCCGCTCCGTCTTGTAGCTTTCAACGACCTTGCTGATGGCGCGTATTGCGAGTTGGGCGGGTAGCAGGTACTGTTCCCTGATCCGGTAGTAGAGGTTGTGTTGTAGCTTGTACTTATTATAGGTCTTGGACTCGTAGGCGGTTCTGGATATGTCGTCGCAGGCTCGGTTGAAGGTCTCCATCGTCCCGAGTAGCCTCTGTCTCTGTTCCTCTGTGGGTTGTAGCTTGACCTTCACCGTCAGAAGCATGGTATTGATGTTATTCGCCAATATTATATGCTTTGTGTATGGTTGGCTTTCCGCCCACGGCTTCAGCCGTGGGCTTCCAGCCAACACGGATCGTGAACGAGTTTCATATACTTATTAAATGTTTATCATTCTTCTCGCTCATTTGACATATCCATTGCAAAATAAACGTCGATATCTCTTGACCTCCACTTGTATGCCGTACTGTCCCACAATTGGGGGTCAAGTGATGCCTAGATAGATTGAAGTGAGGGCTATGTTCCCCTATATATCGGGAAGAAAAAAAATGGATAAACGAATGAGAAATCGGAAAGCCGTAAGCCCAGTGATAGCCACCCTGCTGATGATCGCTATAGCTGTAGCGGCCTCAGTCGTCATGTACTCTTGGGTGAACTCCATGGTGAAGAACCAGGCCACCCAGTCACAGACCGCGATACGGATAGAACAGGTTCAGTTCTTAGCGACAAGGACTGATGTCGAAATAACTATTAGAAACACAGGAACCGTCGGTGCAGTAATCAAGACGGTTTACGTATACAAGAGTGATACTCTCATCCAGAAGTTCGATGCTACAGGCCCTCTTCCTATTGCTTACTCTGCAGGTGAACTTAAGGCATTCACTTTAGATATGAGCACCCCAGCATTAGACCAATCGTCAGCGTATCAGATCAAGGTGGTCACTGACATCGGCTTCTCGGTCGAGGGAACCTACTATACACCGAATGTGTGATGATTGAGAGTAGTATCCTACCCTTTTTTTATTTTCAATATGGAGGCGGGTGAATGTCTGATAGACGGAGACGGGAGGAGCCCAAGGACGCGATCGAGGCGACCTTCAACCGCTACGTCTTAGAGGATAGAAAGCCCGAGCTCCCCAAGTTACTGGAAGAAGCTCAGCCTCAGGAACTGAAAGCCCCAGAAACAGCTCCGGAGAAGGGGCCCCAACCAAAAATAGTCCCCACCCACATAGCGGGGCTCGACGACCTCCTGGGCGGAGGGATCCCCAACAACAGCCTGATCCTGATCGTCGGCTCCATCGGGTCCGGCTACACGACCTTCATAAACCAGCTCCTCCACAACAACCTGACCGACGGAGGAAAGGCCGCCTACTACGCCACGGAGACCTCCAGCTTCAACGTCGAGCAGGAGATGCAGTCGTTCGGATGGAGCCTCAGACGCTTCACCCAGAACGGCAGCTGCGCCTTCATCAACGTCCTCACCCCGGACCTCCAGAAGCTCGCCGAGCTGGCGCCCGAGAGCTTCAGCCAGCTGCGGGTGAACCTCAGCGGATCCCTGAACGCGTTGAAGACCGACCTGCTGAGCAAGCTGAAGGAGAACCGGTGGACGATCCTCGACCTGAACCATGTTCTTCAGACCTATGACCTCAAGGAGGTGATCGGCCTGATGCTGTACTGGAGGGCCGCCGTCCAGGTGTATGGGGGCGTCAACGTCGCCGTGATCCCCAGCGGGATCCACGACGAGAGGGTTGAGAACGCCCTAAAGAACGTGGTCGACGGAGTCTTCGTCTTCAGGCTCAGGGAGGGCCCCGTCGAGTATGGTGGGGATCTCATCGTGCAGAAGCTTCGCGGCATGCGGACCGCCAAGAAGGTGTCTTACACCGTCTCGGAGGATGGGATAGTGATAGAGACCGCGATGAGAATAAGATAAGTAGAGCGGAATATATCTTACCCTGCGAGGAGGCATGCCAATATCAGATAAAAACCCTGGGGCTCCCGACCTAAATATCATGGAGAGGAGAACGGCGCTCTATAAGGAGCCGGGGGTTGAGCGGCTTTTAAGAGAACTCTTCGAAAAGGATGCCAAAATAGAGCCAAGCTTCGATCTAGAATACGGTTACAGGTACCCTCAAGTGGAAAAACTGACTGGGCATGGAGTTGATGAAACTAAATCGCTGCTTAATAAAATGACCGATCTAGGTATTTTTAATAAAGAAAAATTCGACGAGGGGATACTTTGCCCCAAGTGTAGAAGCCCAAACATAACAATAAATTACTCCTGCCCATATGATAACAGTAAAGAGATAGAAAGAGATTCGTTGATAGAGCACCTGGCCTGCGGACATATAGATACCTTATCTCATTTTAAAAGAGAGAACGACCTCGTCTGCCCAAGATGTAAAGCAAATCTGACTCCAGGAAGTTACAGAAACGCAGGATCATGGAACACCTGCGGATCCTGTGGGAGGAGGTTAGAGTCCCTGTGGGTCCTTCATAAATGCAGAAAATGTGGAGCGACTTTCACATTCGAAGATGCCCAGATCCAGGAATCCTATATCTACTCCCTCAGCGAATTCGCTAAAGCCGATATTAAGAGAGGCGTATTCTTCGCCTCGCAGCTTCGAGAGATCGTTGAGAGGCACGGCTATTCAATAACGACCCCACTCGTCCTTAAGGGAAGCTCAGGAATAGACTACGATTTCGATCTAATAGCCACCACAAAAGAAGGAAAAAGAATTACGATAGACGTCAACTTTGGAGAAACAAAAATTGCTAGGAATATGGTGATGGAGATGAGCGGGAAATATAGGGATGTGGGCGAAAAATCCTACTTGATCATTGCCCCCAAGACAGAGCCTGAAAATCAGAATTTAGCAGATTCGCTTCAAATAAAACTGGTTCAGGGGGAGACGCCCGGGGATGCCCTCGAAAGTTTCAGTCAAATATTGGCTTCAGATAGAGACGGTGATAAAACCAAACCATCTAAGAGGTCTTTCTTTTCTAATCTGAAAAAAGCTCTAAATTACTGGACGTGAACCACCCCCCGGCAAGTTGGGCGGCTTCCTAATTCATCGAAACGGCTTGCACAGCCCCGAGGGGCGGTGTAGAAGCTACATCTCCCTCAGGCGTTGATTCGGGCTGTCCCAGCCCTATCCTCAAGACGCTCCTTGAAGCATTAGCATCCCTGTCAAGAACAAGCCCGCAGACCAGGCATCGACGCGTCCTCTCGGACAAGGGCCTCTCTACAATGGCTTCGCATCCTGAGCACAGCTGACTCGTGTTCCTGGGGTCGACGAGCGCTATCCTTCCCTCTGACCGTTCGGCCATGTAGGTCAAAGCACTCCTCAGCATCCCCCAACTGGCGTCCCCTACGCTCTTCGAGAGCTTACGATTCCTCACCATGTTGCCGATCCTCAGGTCCTCAACATAGATCTCCTCATACCTGTTGACTATGCCTCTTGCTGTCTTGTACGCGAAGCCCCGCCTACGGTTCGGCATCCTTTCCTCCACCCCCGCGAGCCTGATCCTCGCCTTCACCGTAAAGCCCTGCCAAGGGAGCCTAGGAGGCGGTTAAAGCTTACGAGGTGGTTTCAAGAAAGCCCATGACTTTAGTCGTGGGATGAATTGAAACATTTATATAACCGCCTCCTCTACGTCTCCTGCGTAGGGATGGAATAGCCCGAATACAAGCCTCTGGAGATCAAGACCTCCGTAACCTGCCTTCTCAACGTGGAGCATGGAAAAGGTTTCCGCCGCTGGGAGCCTGCGCTTGGGGTGAGCGGGGATCGAGTCTGGTCGATGAATCAGGAAGCCCACCTCTTCAGAGGTGGGTAGTTCACTTACTCACTGTGAAGCTATAGTAAGATTTGTTGTTATCGTTTATAGCTAGATTTTCGGAATTGTCATAGGCCTTAATAAAGAAAAATACCTTGGCGTCTACGGGTAGGGGGGGGATCTGCGCCTCCCAGCGTTCCTTTGGAAGGTTATAGTTCATCTCGACAGTTCTATTACTGAGCCAATTATTCATAGTCCATACCACTAAAGCGCTTTTTACCCCTGAGGCCGGGTAGGGGTCATCAACCACGGCACTAACCAGTACATGATATGTCGAGATAGGTGTTTTTGGAGTGATATCTACTTGGCTAATTGTAGGAGGTATTGGATCCAAAAGGAGAACGCCGAAGAACACAGTGACGATTACTATCAGCGAGATGGAGTGTTTCAACCCTGAAAGAATTTTTCCCTGACTCAATTTTCCCGAGGTGATTCCCCCAAAAAATGATACTATAATCACAAGATCAAAAAGAGCCGCTTTAAAGTCCTCGATGGATAGGGGCAACTTCAAGAAACCACCCGCAGCTGTTGAAGCCATCGAAGTAAAGAAACTCTGATAAATGATAATCATAATAATCATGAAAATGATAGAGCTAATGTAGATAATTGTCATATATGGCTTGAGTTCAGACTCCCTTTCTTCACGTAAATTATTCATTTCCGTGACAAATGACGCCACTGAAGATAATGAAGCCTTAATATCTCCACCTAATCTTGTGGTCTCTAACAGTAATGCAACGGTTTTTTTAGTGATCTCAGTATCCACCCTGTTCGCAAAAGAAGTGAAGGCCTCCTCAAACTCCACACCCCAGCTGAGTTGAACCACCATCTGCCTTAACTCCTTTGTTAAAGGCCCGTAATCTCGAGCTGCCGATGCTTGAAGAGCCTTAAGAAAAGTCAAGCCGGATTCTTGGCCCTCGTAAACGTCTCTTAAAAACTGAGGTAACATAAAATCGATTTTCTTCTTCCTTGCTTCATCAAAATGAATAAGGAGCGCGGGAACAGATAATGCGACAATAACTCCCACAACTAATAGAATATGAAAGAGTAATTTTGGAAAAAAAATATAATAACCAAAGAGAGCTATCAATATTCCAACCGTGGCTGGTATGCCAATTATGATTAACCGAGCTATCTCTTTCCTTTCCATTTTTTTCTTGAAGAACATTTTTACCAACCAGACATTAATCCATCCACTAAGAGAAGGATAAAAATCCCCGTGAAGGGTATGAGGACATAAACAATCATAATCATGGCTTGGAAGGGGCTTATGCCTCCACCGATATCGCCTCCAAAACCACCCATTATCACTAGCATTGAAATTAAGATAACTGGTAGAGCCACGAGAGCCGCAATAAAAACTTCTCCAATTATATCAAGTTGCCTAATCATTTGCGTCAAAAACCTTTTCCTCGACTCCAGTAATTGACTAGACTGCGCCGAGAGATATCCAGTCAGACTCCCACCAGTGACCAAGGTGGCGATATACCCCTGTAACAGATCTGCGTATTTGCTAGAGGGGACCCTTTTACTCTCCTGATTTAAAGCAGAAAGAACATCAAATCCCATGAACTCCACGTCCCGAATTATGGCTCTTGTGCTGCTTTTTACACCAAAAAAATCTGTAATTTTTGCGAGCGAAAGTATGGTTTGTTCTGGCGTAGCTCCCGCGCTGTGTAAAATGAACATATAATTAGCTGTATAAACAAGATTCTTATCAATCTCTATCCTCCGTTGACTGGCTTTATATTTAGGATAATAAATAAAAGTAATAAGTGTAATAACTCCAGATAATAAAGTAACAATTATAATGACCATAATAAACATAAAGTTAGAAAGGGTTATATTTAGAAGAGGTAATATATAAGTGATTATTAAAGTTGATAAAATTAATGAAGCACCAGTTATAGCTAAAGTCCAAAAAAACATCGCACTGATATAAATCGTGTAACCAACAGATATCCCGCCCTTGAGGAGGTCATCCCTCAACTTCGATTGTCCTGGATAGAACCTGAGTGGCTTATCTTGTAAAAAGCGATAGGCGATCTTGAAAAAAGCACCTTGGTCCGACATTCATAATTCCTCTATTTCTCAATACGAGTCTGTTTTATAACTTCATCAGGATTATTGTAATATTCCCTAATTACTTCTGTGACATCCTTGAAACTTCTTACTTCATTCTTCACCATCCAATTTAGAACACTTTGTCTTCTTTCGATCTCACTTCGTATTTCTCGCAATGTTTTTCCGAGCATATTAGCAATTTTTTCTAGAAGATAACTTCTACCGGTAAAACGATAGGTATCTGAACTCGGATCATATCTAAACATTTCATTTGTGAGGATCTCATTGGTCTGCGCATCTAATCCTATGATCTCAGTGGCGGTAACCGTTCTTCTAATTGGTTTTCCCTCACTCTCAAATCTTTGTTGTATGGTTATGATATTTAAGCTCGGGATTAATGATCGGGGGGTGTTCATGGGGGCCGTTTCAAGTCTGTGTATAGCAGATAAAACTGAGTCGGCGTGAAGAGTAGATAAGCCGCCGTGGCCTGTGGCAAGTGCTTGAAAAAGAGTGGATGCTTCCTCCCCTCTCACCTCGCCAACGATGATGTAATCAGGCCTCTGACGCATAGCAGCCTTCAATAAATCGAATAGATCGATTTTACTCGATGCTCCTAAACTTGGTCTAGAAATGGATCTTATCCAATTTTGATGGTAGAGTTTTAACTCCGGCGTATCTTCGATGGTCACTATTTTATAGTCTGGCTTAATGAAAGACGAATAAGTATTGAGCAGGGTTGTTTTTCCGGAAGCGGTTGGGCCACAGACGAAGACGTTGAACTTATTTTCTATAAAAAACCAAAATAATGCGGCTATATCGCTTGAAATTGTGTTATACATGATCATATCAACGATAGTTAATGGATCCTCTCTGAATTTCCGTATTGTAAAAGTTGAACCGTGTCTGGTGATTTCTTTTCCAAGGGTCATGTTGATTCTACTCCCATCTGGGAGAGCGCCGTCCAAGACCGGATTTGATATAGAGATCATCTTTCCGGTACGGTAAGCTAACCGAATAATGAAATTATTCAGTTGTTCCGCGGAGGTAAAAGACACATTCGACGGTATCGACTCATATTTTCGATGCCATATATATATTGGTACGTTCTCCCCATTACAGCTTATGTCCTCTATCATGGGATCCTTCATCATTACATCAATTACG
Source organism: Candidatus Bathyarchaeota archaeon (assembly GCA_030691555.1). Taxonomy (GTDB): domain Archaea; phylum Thermoproteota; class Bathyarchaeia; order TCS64; family TCS64; genus UBA8941. Next base: position 1,552 of record JAUYEB010000127.1, on the reverse strand, counting down.
CCGTAACCAAGATAATCTCTTGTGAAGTAATAGAGTATTTTATCCAGTCTCTTTTCATCAAGCTTAATTCTCAATGTATTTATTATATCCTTAACATTTTGCCTCAGATATTGTTTTGCTTCATCATCTGAATCAACTTCAGATAAGATTACGTCTAATGTCTCCGCCATATAATTCTGAATAACATCAAAAACCCCTTTTTCTTCAGGACTTATAGTTGGTTCTATAACTTCATATTTTAACACATGTAGCAATGGATCTTCAATTATAATTGAATATCCGAATGAAGCGTTAATAGCAGAAAACTCTCTGACCATTTTTCGGGTGGCTAAAACGCTTGTCAAAAGATGTCAAATTAATAATTGATTCCATCAATAAAAACTTACCAGTTCAAAGGGAAAAGAAATGAAATTTTGTACGTGACCTTATGAAAGAAGTTCTCTAAGATCGTCTTGGCTGGCTAGCCCGCCGCTAAACATGGTCCAAGCGACCGAGTACGTGACTGGGCGAACCCGAGCTGCTAAGGAAGTGGTCCAAAGAGACCGGATGAGTGATTGCAGCCCGAAGCCAGCCGAGAGGCGAAGAAGATGAAATACGTAGGCGTAGACATCGGAAAGTGGAAGTGCAGGGCAGCCGTCATGAACCCGGAAGGCGTCTTGATCGACGAGTTCACCTTCAACAACGACCACCAAGGAATAGAGGATCTGGCCTCAAGGCTCACCCCGGAGGACCGGGTCGTGATGGAGTCCACCGGAAGCGTCTGGGAGACCCTCTACAACCACCTAGACGAGAGACATATACCCGTCGTGCTGGCGAACCCCCTGAAGACCAAGGCGATAGCATCCGCCCGGATCAAGACCGACAAGGTTGATGCCCGGATCCTCGCCCATCTACTCCGGGGCGACCTGGTGGCTGAGTGCTATGTTCCTCCGAGGGAGCTCCGGGAGATCCGGGCCCTCGTCAGGCACCGGGCGTCCCTGGTCCGGGCGAGGACGACGGTGAAGAACAGGGTCCACGCCATCGTGGACCAGCACGGCCTCCGGTGCGGGTACTCGGACCTCTTCGGGAAGCGGAGCCTGGAGTGGCTCAGGTCCCTGGATCTCGGCGCCCTGGATGACCTGATTCTTCGCAGCCACCTTGAGCAGGTTGAGAGCCTGAGTAGGCTGGTGGAGGAGGCTGACGAGGAGATCCGCTGTAGGGCTTCCCCTGACGAGGATGTTCGGCTTCTGCTCAGCCTGACGGGCGTTGACGTCTACACGGCGCTGCTCATCAGGTCCGAGATAGGGAACATCAGCCGGTTCCCTGACTACAAGAGGCTCGTCTCCTGGGCGGGGCTGGCTCCCAGCCTCCACCAGTCGGGGACCGTGGAGTACTCCGGCGGGATCACGAGGCAGGGCTCGAGGATGTTGAGGTGGGCGATGGTGGAGTCTGCTAGATCCGCTGTGAGGCATGATGAGCGGATGAGGGGCTTCTATGAGAGGGTTAAGCGGAGGAGGGGCGACGGGAAGGCTGTGGTGGCTGTGGCGTGTAAGATGCTGAAGGTGATCTGGTT